>JAJOKA010000188.1 GCA_021206555.1 Candidatus Cloacimonadota bacterium
CTATAGCTTCCGTGGCTACATCGACTTCTCCCCGCCCAGTGAATCTGCTTTATTCAATGGCTACAAACTCCCCCATGCCGTGATCATCACCTGCGCCACCGGTAACTACTCCGGAGGCACCGCTGAAACCGAGCAGCTAATCCGTTATGGCACTACAGCAGCGCCCAAAGGCTCAGTGACAGCTGTGGGAATGGCCACTGCCTCCACGCACACTACATTTAACAATGTGCTGCATGGCGGAATCTTTGCCGGAATCTATACCTACGGTATGCGCACCATGGGCGAAGCGGTGCTGCATGGCAAGCTCTATATGAACGAAATCTTCGGCGTGTCTTCACCCTCAAATGTGGAGAAGTTTACCCACTGGTGCAACCTGATGGGAGATCCCACTATGGAAGTGTTTGTGGGCATTCCAAATAGTTTCCAGATCCAAACCGACGCCAATATCCCTCTGGGACTTTCACTATTGGATGTGGCCATCAGTGATGCCGAAGGAATAGCCGTGGATGGTGCCTCCGTCGTACTATCTTTGGGTTCGCAGATATTATCCCGTGGTTATACTGACGAAGAGGGCAACGTAATCCTGGTTTTGCCCTCCGGAATGTCCACAGGAAATGCTGTGATCACGGTTTCCAAGCATAACTTCAAACCCCTGATCCACAATATCGGGATCGTGAACATCGCGACTCTGGTGCCGGATGGCATGGTGGTGGACGATTCAGCCAGTGGCAATAACAACAGCATTGTCACAGCCGGAGAGACCGTCGATCTGTATTTCGGTCTCCACAATACAGGCAGCGGATCGCTGAATCGAGTTAGCGGTGTTTTACATACCGATAGCCCCTGGGTGCAGATCATTCAGGGCAACGTCAGCTATCCTCCCATCGCTGGAGGAGCTACTGCGATGAACTCCAGTCCCTTGGTAATCCAAGTGGCCGCAAATACTCCCCATGAGACCATGCTGCGTCTGCACCTTCTTTTAGGTGACGGCATGGGTGGCACTTATGACGTCTCAGAATACCTTCCCGTGGAAGCGGCAAGGGCAATCTTCATGGATTATACTGTGCTGGATGGAGCCAATGGCGTGCTGGATCCTGCGGAAACAGCCCCACTGCGTGTGAGCGTCAAGAACACCGGAGCTACCGCTCTGCAAAACGTTTACGCGCAGCTGATTTCCGAGAATGACCTGCTGGAAGTAACTGATGATAGCGCGTTTATCGGCAGTTTGCCGCTCAACACCACTGTCACTACGACAGCCAATCACTTTGAGGTCTTCAGTCGTGCTCCCACGCTTCCGGGGATGACCATGCCTGTTACCTTGAGGCTCTACAACGCGCAGGGCTTTGAGCAATACATTCCCTTCTCAATCACCATCGGTACTGTAACGCAGCAGGATCCCTTAGGCCCGGATTCCTATGGCTACGTGATCTACGACTGGACGGATACTGCCTATCCCGAAGCACCGGTCTATGAATGGGTTGAGATCGCTCCACAAATGGGCGGTTTGGGCACTGCTCTGCCCATCAGCGATGTTTACAACAGCGGTGATGAAGGCGACCAGGTGGGCGCGCAATCATTGGCAGTGGTTGATCTCCCCTTTGCCTTCAGGTTTTATGGTCGTCTCTATGATCAGATCACCGTCTGCTCAAACGGCTTCATCGCTTTGGGGGTGACCGGGAATGGTGAGTTTCGCAATTTCCGCTTGCCCGGCGCCATGGGTCCCAGTCCCATGATCGCCGCGTTTTGGGATGATCTGGCCACCCACAACGGTAGCAGCATATCCTATTGGTTCGATCGCGGCAATCGCCGCTTCATCGTGGAATGGTACAACATGCTAAACGGTAAAAACGGTACTTCTCCGGAGACCTTCCAGGTGATCCTCCATGATCAGAATTACTATTACACCAGCCTTGGCGATGGCCCGATTAAGATTCAGTATCATACTTTCAACAATGTAAACTCCCAATCCGGAGCCAATCACGGAAACTACTGCACCATCGGGATTGAGGATCACACCGGCACTCGCGGTTTGGAATATACCTTCAATAACACCTATCCCACAGCCGCGGCCACATTGGGCGATGGCAAAGCCCTGTATATCACAAACAATCCTTCGATGTATGACGCGCCCATCGTGGCTGACCAATTGCCGGATAGAACCCTGCGTCAGGGTGAAGAGATACTCTTGAGCGATCTTGCCAGCTACTTCCAGAGTACTGCTTATCTCACTTATGCCTTGATCGAACATCCCCATGTGAGCGCGAGCGTGATTGAGAGCGGTCTAAGACTGAGCATCGACTCGGACTACGTATGGCAATCACCGAAATCGGGATATCTGCCATTGATCCCATGGGACGTCAGGTAGAGCAATACTTTGGGATCATGGTGGAACAAGCCCCAGAGCCATACCCAGAGCTTTAGCGGACCTACCATGCCAACCGGTTGGGTAGCTCAACACTTGGGCAGCACCACCCATCCCTGGCAAAATCCTGGCAGAAGATCGCGACAATTTCCATGCCAAAACCTCCGCCACCAGCGGACACACAGCCAATGAACGCTTGACTACCCAAAGCTACAATCTCAGCGGTTACCAGAATACCAAAGTTCGCTTCTGGATGGACTTTATGCCGGTGGGCAGCTCTACGAGCCAGCTGCAGTTCTCGTTCAACAATGTCAGCTGGACCGGAATCGATAGCTACTCCAGCCCCTATACCGGATACAAAGAATACATCCTGCCCACTTTGGACAACCGTCCTTCCGTGCGTCTGCGCTGGACTTACGTTTGCAGCACAAATAGCAGCGGTGTGGAAAACCACTGGATCGTGGATGATCTCACCATCAGCAGCCTGATCCCGGATCAAACGCCACCCTCCCTGGTTAGCAATCTGCAATTGATCACAGCCGAGAATGGCACCGTGAGCCTGAGCTGGAGCCCTTCTTATGATGCCTACTTCAGCCATTATGAAATCTATCTCGGTGCCGGAAGCAGTGTCAGTTTGACTGACCCGATGTACAGCGTAGCCTACGACGCGATTTTGGGACAGATGAATACGGACAGCATCAGCATTGGCGGACTATCTAACGGGCTATATACCATTGCCATCCGCGCTGTGGATCTCTCAGCTAATGCCTCTCCGCTTTCCGAGCCGCTCAGCTTCGTATTGGGAAGCTATCCCTCCGCTCCTCAGAATATCAGCATCACTGCTCATGGGAACGACCTGTTACTAAGCTGGAACGCTGTGACTGAGGACATCGCGGGCAATCCCATCGCGGTATCCACCTACAAGGTTTATGCGGCTGATACACCGGACTTTGAAGCGGATGAAACTACTCTGCTGAGAACGGTGAGCACCAATAGCGCCATCATTCCCCCAGCCACCCAATACCGCTTCTTCAAAGTGACAGCTGTGGCTGATTGATATCAGTATAGATAGCAAGCATAAAAGGAAAGCGCCCCGTGGGGCGCTTTCCTTATTATTAGAGGGATATTCGCTTACTTTTGCCTTGCCTCAAACCGAGTCCTGATTCCTCTCCAATCCCGCCTTTCCGGAGCCAGACCTGCTCTTTCCTCAGCGCGAGCCACCACGCAGAAGAAGATCTGATCCACATAGGGGGTAACTTCCGGAATGATGTAAAAGGTATCGGGAGTGATGTCAATGATACTAAACACGGAAGGCTCTTCATCCGGAGTGCTCAGGACGTGCACTTCATAGCTGTTGATCTCCAGGGGATTACCGCCGGTATCGCTTTGCACCTGATCCCAGTTCAGATATACATCTTCACCAACCACAGTTATTTGCAGATTCTGTGGAGCAGCGGGAATGCCACCACTCTTGCTCAGCGGATTTGAGATCGCAGCGCTGGAAAGCACAGCGTTTGTGTAGCGCGCTTTCACAGCCCAGCCGTATTCGCCCTGAGGCAAAGCCGCCCATCCGCTATCGGTAAAGCTGTTACCTCCCACAGTTTTGAGAGTTGATTTGGGTCCAGGCCTCAGGATTCTGCAATTGAGCAAACGGGAAACGCCAGATATCATAGCCTTCCAATCCCCCTTTGAACATTGCGGATTGAGGATTGAACCCGCACATTATCGATAAACCAGTCGTAATACAAGCCTTCATTTAACTCATTGTCATTGGCATGAAAAGCGATTCTGAGCTGACGACCGGTATAGGCAGCAAGGTCGATCACTATGGGAACCTCATAGTGGTTCCAGCCCCCGCTTTGCTGGCTGGCATCCCACAGGTTGCTCCAGCTCTGGCCATCATCCGTGCTTAGCTTAACGCTGTAACTATCCCCTGCCGAGGAACCCAAAAACACTCTGCTGTCAAAGCTGAGCACTGCATCCGAAGGGCAATTGAAAGACGCGCTGATCAGCCATTCATCCTGATGACTGTCAATCCCACCACAGTCCGCCTGATAGCTACCATCAGTGGGAGTAACTATGGTAGAGCCGGAGATAATCTCTTGATTGCGATGCCAGGTGGGATATGCCCCATTCGCAAGCGCGCTTCCGTTATTTGTGATCAGACGGCTCCAATCCGCGGGTGGAAACTCAGCATCCTCAAAACTCTGGATTAAACCGATAGCGTCGGGATTGGGGCTTTGCCAGCTGAGGTAAACAGCGTTCTGCCTGCCGCTGGTTCTGCCACCATAGAGTGAGGAGCGAAGGCCAGTTCATTCATTTGCATGGTGCCAAGACTGTAGGCCTGGTTTTGCAGCTCGATCACGCCACTGAGACTGCTGTATCCGGGATGACTGATATGATACTGATAGTTCTCGTGAGCGTATACTGCGGGAAAGCTGAAGCTGCCATCGCTCAAGCTCTGAGTGCTGTAATCTTCATAACCGCTCAGCGTGATCGTCGCATTCTGAATACCCTGAAGGTTATCGCTGGCAATCAAGCTGCCGCTAACCGCCACAGTGGCCATGGGCTGAAGCGTGATATCCAGCAGCTCTGTCTCATCCTCTTCCAGCTCCACATCTTGCGTTTGAGTAATGTATCCATGCTTCGCAAAACTGAGCTGATATGTATCAGGCAGCAGATTGGGAAAAGCAAAACTGCCGTCCGCGCCGCTTGTTTGAGTACTTGAGGTCTGATTCAGGCTCACTTCCACCCCGGCTAAAGGGCCGGTAATGGGATCGCTTACGACGCCGGTGATATGCCCCACTCCTCCGGGAATCACTGCAAAAGTGGTCTTGGGAAAGATTCCGCTCAGAGTGCCACCACTTGGCGCGGCAGGATCATATTCCGTGCTGTCGCTGAACATGAAACGAGTGCGATTTGTCCCCACAGTTTGGGTTCTGAACACGTCTGAAGAGCTGTAATACTGAGTATCCATCGGGCGCTGCACCATCATCACGATATTACCGCCATCCAGATGTATAAACGGTTCTGGAAAGTTGATCGCGATCACGTTTTGACCGGAAGGGAAATCAAGAGTGCCATCAAAGACCAGGGTCATATCGGTGGCAGGAATCCATCCGCTGCTCAGATCGCTCTGTGTAGTGCTGCCCAGCCACACTTTGGCGGGCATATTTGGCAGATTAGTGCTGAACTGATTATAGAACTTCAGGCCAGTGATCATTCCGATGAAGTTGTTCATCTCCTCCGCGCTGTAGATGGTTTCAAAGAGCGAGTTTTTGTACCAGAAATCCATCGGGTAACGCCCTGTACTGCCGCCATCGCCAATCGTGATATCATTCACTCCATTGCCGCTGAGAACGATAGTGTGGCTTACTCGGCTATTACTGCTCCGGCCCTGATCGTCAATGATGCTCACCGTGGCATTATATTCGCCTAATAGCGTGGGACTGAAGCTGACTGTAAAGCTGAGCGACTGCTCGTGGGTGAGGACAGCAGGAAGGGTGGGCACATTACTCAGGTTCATGGCAGCGCTGCCATCAATATTGATCCCGGTGATGCTCAAAGCTCCGCCTCCGATATTGCTGATGGTGAATACTTTGTGGGCTGAACCGCCAAGATTCACATCGCCAAAGCTCCATTGGGCAGGCTCAATCTCAATCTGAGGTATCCCGCTCATCGCAAAGTTCCGAATGGTTTGTTGCCCTGCCACAATGCTAACTGAATGACTGACCGGAGTATAGCCCGGCTTGGAGGCTGTTACGGTATGCGTGCCGGGAGGAGCAAAGGGAAACGCGTAGTCACCATTTGCATTCGTTAACGTGGAATACGCGGTATCCTGGATATTAATAGTTACATCATGCAGAGGCAAACCGTTCTCAGTTACGCGACCTATGAGGCTGCCCATATTTTGAGTAGTGATTATGAAGCGGGTATTTGAGCGATTCTGCGAGCTAGTGCCGGTGGTCGCTTCACTGGCTTGATCGTAATCGCTTTGATAACGCAGGGAGCTGGTGAATCCCGGCGCGCTAATGTACACAGACGCGTTTTGCGTATAGTTTCCGGGGATCAGATCGCTGACGATATCCACCAGGAGATTGGAATTGCCATCCCAGACAAAAGGGCTACTAAAGTTATGTGTATTCCAGCCGACAGCCGGCAAAAAAGAATCACTGTTCCACACCTGAGTGTAATCTCCAGTTTCAAAAGTGGAAGTCAGAACAGTTTGCGCAGTATGCTTCAGGCGAATCCGATAGTTTGGCATGGGCGAGCAATTGTTGACACTGCTCACGTTGAAGGCAATGCTGCTAATCAATCCCGGAGCTGCGCCGGCAGAGATCAGCTCCTGTGCCCGATAGAGATATTGCTGACGGAAGCTTTTGTAATAAGTACCGTAAGGGGTGGGAGTACCGGTGCTTGCATTTGCGGAGGTGCCATCACCGATAGTGATGCTGGTTTGCGCGTTCAGTAATACCAATGCCAGGAACATCAGAGCGATTGTGACAAAACGTTTGTTGAGCATGAAAAACTCCTAAAGTCTATAGAGAATAAGTGCCGGAACATTGATCAGAAGCTGGCCACAGCTGATTGTAATCAAGCACTGGGGGCAGTTCAGAATACCCCTTCATTCCTGTAAAGCAAAAAAACGCTTCCAAGAAGAAAAGCCCCCACCCACAGGCAGGGGCTTGGCTATTCCCAAGGATTACCGGTTTAGCGTTTTAGATTTCGTCCCAGAGCATTCCGCCGAGCACGAAATCCAGCAGAATGAGCACGATGAGTTCGAAGATAATCTGCTCATCCTCTTCTCTGATGAGCGGGATGTTCACCATTTTGTTGATCTTGGTTGCGAGTTCACGGGCGAGCATTTGGTTCATATTGTCGTTCATTTCATCCTCCGGGCTTACATCGTAGCGGTCAACAGCCCGGCTCCGGTGAGATTGGGCAGATACCCACTCTCTACAGCCTGAGCTACACTTGTGATCTCAGAGAACAAACTCTGAATATCGTTGAAGGTAATGGTATCCAGGGTGATCGAAGCCTCATTGGCCTCTGCAAAAGCGTACATCATCTTGATAAAGATACTGTACGCGTTGGGGCCCAGTTTGCCGCGCTCGGTCTTCTGCTTGCCATACAAGTCCGCATAGGTTCTCAGATCGGATTTGTAGGCCTCGCTGCACTCAGCATAGATCTTGGATAGGTTCTTGGCGATGTCTCCCATCAGGGTATTGTTCTCGGTCAATCTGGGTTTTACATACTTGCGGGCGATACATACCGTATCGTTCTTGTAACTGCCGAAGGTGATTTCGTCGATGGTGCCGCTGTAGGTAGCGATTCCGTATTTGAGTTTGGTTTTCATGTGTTCCTCCACATAGTGTTTTTTTTCATTTTGAGTCGCATCCGGATTTGCTCTCAAAATCTCTTAGCTGGACAAGAACTGGACAAATGCGGAATTATTTTTCTCGCCTCGAAGCCCCGTTCGCGCAAACATCTGCCCCACAGCAAGATATTTAAGCAAAAAAAGTTTGGCGATTAGCAACCGGGCATCCCTGGAATGCCTCTGGACCCCAAAACCCGGTCTTTGCCACGCGAGAATCCTGACTATACTTTTAATTAAAATCAGTTATCCCTTAAAGGAGTTCTTGATGTTTTACAGATCCCACAAGATGTTTGCGCGAATCGCGACAATAATACTACTGATAGGAGTAATGAGCATAATGGAAGCTAAAAGCATATATGACATAGAAGTAACCACCATGAGTGGTGAAACGATAAGATTGGAAAACTACAAAAGCAAAGTTCTGATGATCGTGAATACCGCCAGCAAATGCGGCTTCACCAAGCAGTATGACGAGCTCCAGGAGCTTTACGCCACCTACGGCGATCAAGGCCTGGTGATCTTGGGCTTTCCGGCTAATAACTTTATGAACCAGGAGCCCGGTTCAAACCAGGAAATTGCGGATTTTTGCCGGCTCAACTATGGAGTCAGCTTTCCCATGTTCGAAAAGATCAGCGTGCGTGGCAAGGACATCCATCCGCTCTATAAGTATCTGACACAGAAGGAAAGCAATCCCCAACACAGCGGCAAGATCAGCTGGAACTTCAGCAAGTTTTTGATCTCCAAAGACGGCAGCATCATCAACCGCTATGCTCCAAACGTGAAACCCACGCATGAAAGCGTGATCCAAGACATCGAAGCCGCCCTCAAATGACGCGCCTTCTGCTTTTTGTAGTGATCCCGCTTCTGCTTTCGGCATGCGGCAGAAATTACAATACAGTCCCCACGTAGATTTAGAGCGCTTTATGGGCGATTGGTACGTGATCGGAATCCTGCCCAATTTCATCGAAAAGAATGCCGTGAATGGGATCGAAACCTACAGCCTGAATGACGACGGCACGATCGGGATTACCTACACCTTTTATCAGGGCAGCCCTTCCGGAAAAAAGAGAGTAATGCGACCCCGCGCCAAAGTCTATAACAAGCAGACCAATGCCGAATGGCGCGTGCAATTTCTCTGGCCTTTCTGGGCTAAGTATCTGGTGATCGATCTTGCCGATGATTATCGTTACACCGTGATCGGTGTCCCCAACCGTAAATGGTTGTGGATCATGAGCCGCACGCCATCTGTATCGGATGATGATTACGCAGGAATCATCTCCAGGCTCAAGGTCGTGGGCTATAATACAGAGAAAATCAAGAAAATACCGCAAGTTTGGTAAATGCAATGCAGAAGATCACCTACATCGATGGAAAGCGGTTTTTGCGCGGCTTGATCGCCGGCGGAAAACGAGTGATGCAACACCAGGATTACCTGAACAAGATCAATGTCTTTCCCGTGGCTGATGCCGATACCGGCTCCAACCTTGCCCTCACCATGAAAGCCATCATGGAAAGCAAGCCGGGGCGCGCGTAACCTGAAAGAAACCATCAATTCTGTAGCTGAAGCAGCCCTCAGCGGAGCCAGAGGCAATTCCGGAATCATCTTTGCCCAATATCTGCATGGCCTCAGCCTCGAGCTTCCGGAAAAGGGAAGCATCACGGTAAAGCACTTTGCCGAAAGTGCCCAGAAAGCAGTCAGTCACTTGTATTCATCGCTGATGAACCCCGTGGAGGGTACCATGCTCACCGTGATCCGCGAATGGGCAGAAAACCTCGTACAGCAAAGCCAGCAAACTACAGACTTTCTGCATGCCTTGAGTGAATCCCTGAGCGCGGCCCACCGGTCATTGAAAGAGACTCCTTCCAAACTGAAGGTACTGGCTGAAGCCGGAGTGGTGGATGCTGGAGCCAGCGGTTTCGTGCACTTTCTGGAAGGCATCATGGACTACATCCACAAAGGTTCTCTGCGCGTAAGAGAAACAATCCTGCCTGCCATTGAAAGCACCGATAGCTCAGATACGCACAGCACTGCTCCCGGTGAATATCGCTATTGCACCGAAGCCATCCTCAGCGGATTCAGTTGCTCCACAAACATGGTGAAAGGGCTGCTCAGCCCTTTGGGTGATTCACTTATCCTGGCCGGTGGCAGCGAAATGCTGCATATCCATATCCATACCAATGACCCTGAAAAAGTCTTTGGCGAGCTCTTCAGACTAGGCGATGTGAGTCGGGGCAAGGTGGATGACATGTTGCGTCAGTATCAGATGAGTAATGAAGATAAACTCCCCCATCGGCATTGTCACAGACAGTGCTTCGGATATCCCCCCCCTGAGATTCTGGACGCTATCGGATCGTGCAGATCCCCTTTGGCATCAACTTTGGCACGAGAAGCTATCTGGATAAACTCAATCTCAGTTCAGCCGGATTTTACCGCTTGCTCAGGCAAGACCCCATCCATCCCGTCAGCAGCCAGCCCTCACCGATAGCGGTCAAAAGCGCTCTTGACCTAGCTTGCTCCGGATATGAGCGGGTAATCGCAGTGCATCTATCGGACAAACTCAGTGGCATCTACCGCACCGCTCTGAGTCAGGCCAATAAAGATCACCCGGAAAGTGTCGCCGTGCTCGATTCCCGTCAGCTATCCGTAACCGAAGGCCTGGTGACCTATCGCGTGGCCAAAGCGATTGAATCAGGCATGAGCTTTGAAGAGATCATTGCCACAGCCCCAACGTGGAGTGATAACACCACCATCTACACAGATATCAACACTTTGAAGTACATGGTAAGAGGTAGGCCGCGTCCCCCCTCTGGCAGGCTTCATCGCTTCCTTGCTAAATCTCAAACCCATTGTGTCCCCTGGATAAAAAACGGCAAAGCCCTGGTCTATGGCAAAAAGCTTCAGCCGGGCACAGAATATGCGCAAAATCATCAAGATCATCAAGACCGAACTACAGAGCCGAGCGGTATGGGAATATGCCATCGTCCATGCCGAAGCCGAAGAACGCGCCAGGCAATACGCGGAGCTGCTTACAAGCCTGATCGGCAAAGAACCGGCCTGGATCATGCCCCTGTCTCCCGTGGTGGGAGTGCACAATGGCCCCGGCACCGTGGGCATCGGAGTGTCTTATGACAAACCTTGATATCATCCTGAAAGTGATCGCCGCGGTCTTCATCTACATGAATCTGCTCTTCCTGCTGGCCATCAGCCTTAAGAAAAACGACATCGTGGATATCGCCTGGGGTCTGGGCTTCATCGTGATTGCCGCCATCAGCCTGATCAGCATGCCTGTCTTCCCTGCCAGAATGCTCTTGATGTCCCTTTTGGTGCTGATCTGGGGCTTGCGCCTGGCCATCTACATCTTCCTACGCAATCGCGGTAAAAGCGAAGACTTTCGCTATGCCCAGTGGCGCAAGGATTGGGGGGAATAACTGGGTTTTGCGCAGCTGGCTTCAGGTCTTTTTTGCTCCAGGGATTCTTTATGCTCACCATTGCCTACCCGCTCTTTATCTTCGATCCCCATTATGCGCCCCCTTTGAACTTCATTGATCTTGCGGGGCTCCTGCTCTGGCTGATCGGTTTCTATTTTGAAGCTGTGGGCGATGCCCAAATGAGCAAGTTTAAGAGCGATCCTGCCCACAAAGGCAAGATCATGCGTTATGGTCTCTGGAGATACACTCGTCACCCGAACTACTTTGGGGAAAGTGCCATGTGGTGGGGATTATCCCTGATAGCTCTATCCAATCCGCAAGGTTGGATAGCCATCTTCAGCCCGATCATCATCACCTTTTTGCTGGTGCGCGTTTCCGGAGTTCCCATGCTGGAAAAGAAGTATGCCGACAACCCGGAGTATCAGGATTATATTCGCAAGACGAGTCCCTTTATCCCCCTGCCTCCAAAGGCTTAGGTGCTTGGTGCTTGGTGCGGGGAAGGCGCTTACCTCTTTGGAGTAATGCCGCTTGATGTATTCATACATGCTTATAATTTTTGAACTTACATATATGCTCAGAGTAGCCCTCACTCTTCGGGTGGCATTGACTTCAAACAGCGGGGATGGGGGAAGTGAAGAGTGAAGAGTGAACAGGGAAGGCATGCACGCTGCTTGAACTCCTTCGCTTCGCTACGAAGTCCAAGGGTGGAAGGCGCTCAAGCTGCTTCTGCCAAGCAGGAGCTTGGAAGCCCATCACGGCCACTCACACCTCATCCCTCACACCTCACCAAAACCAGACTATTTGTACACACCTACCGACAAATAAGGGGGTCTATTTGTCGGATGCTATGTAAAAATAGTCTTGACACCTACATCCTCTGGGAGAATCTTGTCTTGAGGTGAACATGGAAAAATTTGCCAGAACTTTGGAAAAAGACATCATCAGTCGTCTGCACAGTCCCAAAAGCCATCTTTATCCTGGGCGCAAGACAGGTAGGCAAGACCACCTTGCTTAAGCGCTTGATGGAACATGTCGGCAAGGATAATTCGCTTTACTTTGATATTGAGCCTCCCCCGCAATTTGGAGCTTTTCTCGGATTCCATTGATAGCATTATCGCGTTCCTCCGTTATTCCATGCCCACACCGAATGGAATCACTTATGTGTTCCTGGATGAGATCCAATATCTGAAGGATTTCTCCAAAACGGTCAAACTCTTTACAGACCATTATCATGAGGAGTTTAAACTGGTGATGACCGGCTCTTCGGCACTGATGATCAAACACCAGTTTCGGGAATCCCTGGTGGGCAGAAAAGATGTCTTTTGTCCTCTATCCCCTCAGTTTCGCAGAGTATTGTCTCTTCCAGGGTCAAGACAAAAATCGGCGACCGAGCTGGAACAAGGGTGTGTTCTCCAAAAATAGCCCATTACTGGCCCTTCGTAGTGAGCTGAATACCTTGTTGGCGGATTATGCTGTCTTTGGAGGTTTTCCTGAAGTAGCTGTGCTCAGTGGATACGAAGCCAAATCCAAGCTCTTGAATGAGATTGTATCTTCCTACATCCTCAAGGACATCAGACATATTCTAAAGATCGAGAAACTGAGTGAGCTAAACCGCCTGATCAAAAACCTGGCTTACAATACCGGTAAGGAGGTCAACATCAGTGAACTGGCCAGAGACGTGGGATTGCATCGAGAAACACTTCATAAGTATCTCATTGGCTTGGAAGAATCCTACATTATCAGCTTGGTTCGCCCCTTTCACAATAACTTCGAAAAAGAGATGCGCAAGATGCCCAAGGTCTATTTCATCGATACCGGCATCCGGAACATGCTGGTAAATAACCTCAGTCCCCTGGATCAGAGACCGGATAAAGGAGAATTGGTGGAAAGCATATTCTTTGCTAATCTCCTCCGAAACAGCCATGTAACCACCAGGATCATGTATTGGAAAACTAAAAATGCCGGGGAGGTGGACTTTGTGGTGAGCGAAGATGGGAGAATCAATGCCTTTGAAGTCAAATATGGTGCTGACACCAAGAACCACTTTCGTTCGTTTCTGAATTTGTATCCGAAAGCCACCTGTAAAATGGTAAGATATCTCTATGAATACGCTGAGGATGAACTTCCGCTTTGGTGGATTCAATGATAGGTGTTAGGTGTTAGGTGTTAGGTGTTAGGTGTTAGTGGTAGCTAAAGAAAGCAGCTAGCGCTGCTTCTGCCAAGCTGGAGCTTGGCAGCCCTTCAATCTTTGTGTCCTCTTTCCTCTTATCTCTTTGTGAAAAATCAAAATCTGAATAATCCCCGTAATCTGCGTGCTTTCCCTTCGTTTACCCGCTGCTCGAAGTCCATGCTGTCCGAAGTACTCCTGCTTACTTGAGAATATCGTAAATTCATAGTGGGAAGGCTTACAGACATTATTATGCAGCATGAACTTAACTGAAAGCCAGCTTTCGCTACCGACCATGAAAGCGGAGGGATAGATAGGGGTAGGGGAGTTATCCATTGCTGGCCCCCCTCCCTCCGAACCGTACGTGCGATTCTCCCGCATACGGCTCTCCAGAAAACAGGTTTTCTCATTTAAGAGACTGGCATAATTCCGCATGGG
>JAJOKA010000210.1 GCA_021206555.1 Candidatus Cloacimonadota bacterium
GTCTGTTCAGAACAGCCCTCGATCTTCGGGCGGCAATGACTTCAAACAGCGGGTCAGGGGCTCCTCCCTCGGAGTTCATGCTGCTAACAATGGTCTGAATGCTTGCAAAACTTGAGGGCTACGATAATCTCAAGCAAGCTCGGGAACTTCGGGCAGCATGGACTTCGAGCAGCGGGATTGGGGGATTAAAGAGTGATCTGCATGCTTGCTGCTTGAACTCCAATCCTTCGGATAGAAGTCCAAGAGTGAGAGGCGAGCCAAACTCCGCACTTGACAAATAGTTGCCACTATGCGATAGGTGCATTGTACACGTAAAATTGTGTTTTTTAAGGAGATAGATATGTATTTGACTGACGCACAACTGATGAGTGAGATCCGGCGCTGTGAATATTGCGCCACCAAACCCTGCAAAACTGCTTGTCCCTGTGACTGTTCCCCGGCGGATTTCATCATGCTGCCAAGGGTGGCACAGCCTCTGATTTCAAGCGGGCTGCCGGCATCATCCTGGCATCCAATCCTTTGGGTGGCATCTGTGGCGATGTGTGTCCGGATCATCACTGCGTGGCTGCCTGCTCGCGCGAGAAGTTTGATACTCCCATCCAAATCCCTTCGGTGCAGGCCACAATCATCAAAAAAGCACGGGAACTGGGTGTATCTCCTGAATTCATTTTACCGGAAATCAAGGGTGCTAAAGTTGCCATCATTGGTGGAGGTCCCTCCGGAATCGGTACAGCTGTCGCGCTCAGGCAATTGGGCTATCAGCCTGAAATCTTTGATGGGGAAGAACTTGGCGGTCAGGCAGCCTTGATTCCCGATGCCAGGCTGGATCGCGGGATGCTGATGTCAGACCTGATGTGGGTGGCCGAAACCTTCAAGATCCCACATCACAAAGAGCAGGTGATGGAGCCCAAAAGCCTTCTGGCTCAAGGCTATCAGGCCGTGGTGGTGGCCGGGGGATTGAATGATCCCATCCGCCTGAATATCCCCGGAGATGAGACGGCTATATACGGCATGGAAATCCTCAAACAACCGGGATGCTTCCTCTTCAAAGGCAAGCGCGTGGCCCTTGTGGGCGGCGCGATCGCTGCGGATCAAGCTTTGACTATTGCCAAGGCCGGAGCCGCGCACGTGGAAATGATCACTTTGGAGAGCTTTGCCGAAATGCCGCTTACCCTTCGCGAAAAAGATATCCTGATCGAGCACAATATCCAGTTTAGCCATCGCAGCAGGATCAGCGAGATCGTGAATGAAGGTGGCAGAACGGTGGGCATAAAAGATCAAGAAAATCCAGCTTCCGGCAGGAGAGAGCTTTCATCCGGCCAGGATCAAGGACGAGGATGGCTCCGGTGAGATGTATCGCCCCTTTGATCTGGTAATCATCGCTGTGGGCAACCGTCCGGCCTTCAAAATCGAAGGCGAAGGCATATATAGCAGCGGTGACATGGTGAATGGCCCCACGACAGTGGTGGAAGCTGTGGCTTCCGGCAAAAACACGGCTTTCAGGATTCATGCTGAGTTGGCGAAACAGGCTTTTACTGAGCCCGAAAAGGCTACCAAGAGCACTTATAGCATTCCGGGTTGGAAGAAACTTCCCGTAGCTTTGGATACGGATTTCTTTGGCCGCAAGTTGATCTCTCCCTTCATCTTATCTGCCGCTCCACCATCTGACGGTTATGATCAGATGAAGCAAGCATACGAAGCTGGCTGGGCCGGTGGCATCATGAAGACCGCGTTTGACAATCTGGAGATCCACATCCCCAGTGAATATATGTTTGTCTGGGGCGAGGGAAAGCATACCTTTGCCAATTGCGACAATGTGTCCGAGCATCCGCTGGATCGGGTGTGTGATGAAGTATCCCGTTTGGTGCAGGAATATCCCGATCGGTTGACGATGGCTTCCACGGGGGGGCCGGTGACGGGTGATGATGGAAGCGGATAAGCAGGGTTGGCAATCCAATACCAAAAAGCTGGAAGCAGCCGGAGCGATGGGCATCGAATACAGCCTTTCCTGTCCTCAGGGTGGGGATGGCACGCATGGCGACATCGTGGCTCAGGATGCCCGCCTTACTGCCAAGATCATCGATTGGGTGATGCAGATCTCGGATCCGGAGATTCCCAAACTCTTCAAGCTAACCGGTGCGGTTACCGCTATATATCCCATCATCAGCGCGGTGAAGGAAGTCCTTGACCGCTATCCCGGCAAAAAGGCCGGAGTGACATTGGCCAATACCTTCCCCACCTTGGGCTTCAGGTCAGGAAACGGTAAATGGGACGAAGGCATCATCGTGGGGATGAGCGGTGAAGGAGTATTGCCCATCAGTTATCTCAGTCTGGCTCGGGCCGGTGGGATGGGAGTCTTCATCTCCGGTAATGGCGGAGCGATGAACCATCATGACGCGGCGAACTTCCTGGCTTTGGGAGCTGGAAATGTTCAGTTTTGCACTCTTCCTGAACGCTATGGCTACGGCATCATCGACGACTTGATGAGCGGGCTGAGTCACCTTTTGGAAGAGCGCAAGATCGGCTCTGTGCAAGAACTGATCGGCATCGCGCAGCCTAAGCCGGTGACGGATTTCATGGATATTCCCTTCAAGCATCGCCATTCCTCCCTCAAGGATAAGGATTTGTGCGTAAATTGCGGCAATTGCACGCGTTGCCCCTATCTGGCCATTGCATTGGACGCGGATGGATTTCCCACGATAGACGAAGAAAAGTGCATGGGTTGCAGCCTCTGCGTGCAGCTTTGCTGGACCAATGCCCTGGAAATGGTGGAAAATCAGGAATAGCTAGATATTGTTCTTCGAGAGGGCTGCTCATGATGTCATACTCCTTTAGGTGAGATTTTGGGAGTAATGTCTATCTATGCGCAGATCCTCTCAACTCTTTTTTTTGGCCATTACCCACTCGATTTGAAAGAGAGCCATAAAGATCGGGCTGCAAGGGTGTTTATCTTTGCAGCCGGATATTTTTTGGTAAATCAGAAGGCCAGGACGAGCAAGGCTTGCAGGTCTTTTTGATCCAGTTTGAATACTCCACCGACACCGGTGGGTGAAGCGGAGAGGATGATCTCCACCAGCTTGGGCAGATCATCATCCTTGACCCCCAGATCCCGCAAGGAACCGGGCATACCCCATGCTTCCAGCTTGTCACGGAACTTGGCCAAGGCCGTGATGGCGCTTT
>JAJOKA010000053.1 GCA_021206555.1 Candidatus Cloacimonadota bacterium
CTCATCATCAATACATGCTCCATCCGTCGTCGTTGAGGCTGTTTCAGCTTGAACTGATGCTTCATGTTCGGATTGGGCTCTTTGTTGAGCTCTATAGTACTCTCTGGCTGTTTGGCTGAAGCCTATAGCAAACTCCATGGGAGGTTTATCATTACCGGACTGGTATTCGAGTCCTATACGATCGAACGATTCTTTGATTTCCTTAAGGATTATCCTATCCCTCTCCTGCTCTGCCAGTCTCACTTTTCTCCTTGGGATCAAGCTGTTCACGTTCTTCCGGACTCAGCATATCAGGATGCTTCGGCATTATCATCATCGTCTTTTTGGTTATCTCTTCGATGATCTCATCGCTATCCCGAGGTGGTGCTTCCAGCATGGGAGGACTATTGAAGAGCGCTCTGGCACCTTGATCCTCAAGCTTCTCCTGCTTGGATGTTGAGTTCTTGAGCAGTGCATCAACCGCCTTCTGCGAGTTCACCACCCATTTCTTGGCACTGCGTTCTTTCTCCCGCCTGAGCCCCATGATCTCTTTGTATTCCTTATTCAGTTCCTTATGCGAGACCGCCTTATCCATCGAGACTTCGATGAAGGGATGCTGAGCTTTGCGGAGGGCTGCCTGGCAGATGAAGACGTCGTTCTTGTCATAGACTACGATCCACCTAGCATCGCTGTAATCGAACCTGATGATACAGGGCTGTCCCACATGATTCACCAGCTCTCGGTGCCAATACACCTTCTTATCCAGTCTGATGCCTTCCGCGCGAATATTCTTACGTTCCATCGCCATCATCAGGAAGTTGAGCCTGGAGATCTCTATCTGGCGGCTCTCGGCTATCCTGGCAGCACTGAAGACCTCATAGGGAGTCCGATGCTGCAATGAGCCATGCGGTGTCTCGCCATAGCATTTGCGTACGTAGAAGTTGATCATCTGTCATTGCTCTTTCAATGGAGGCGGCTTGCCGGTATACAGCTTCTTTGCCCACTTTTCGTTTCTACCGTAGTGGGCTGGCTTATCGGCAACGCTGGCTCCCCGGAAGGTGGAGATGAACCGTTCAAACTGCTCCTGGAAGGTCTTGAAGAAGCGTTCGATGATCTTGGCCTTGGCATTGTAACTCTCCGCGAATCGTACTCCGATATCGAGCCGCGGAAAGATGCCGCCCAGTTCCTTGTTCAGGTCATGATCCTCCCACTGTTCATGAAAGAGCTTTGACCTGAAGGCCTTCCCATTGTCCAGATAGACGTACTGCGGAAGTACCGCCATGGTCTGTCTGTCATTATCGGCGATCTGCGAGGCGTTAATGAAGCCGTTGCGGAAGGCGGTTAGGATATGCTGGCTATCTTCGGTAAAGGCCAAAGAGGCTCCCACCGGATAGCGGCTTGCCCAGTCCATCACCATGATCATGGTCATGCGTTGGGCTCTCCCGGTCTGGGGATTGATGATATCGAAGGAGAGGGTATGTCCATCGGCCACCCAGACCTCGCCCACAGCTAAGCTGCTATCGTCTCTGCGGATGGACTTGATGACTCGCTCGGAGACATATTTACTGCCTTCTCTGGCCTGATACCACTCAGCCGGATGGGTCTCTGCCCATTCCTCGCACCAGCGTCTCAAAGTCCGTTCATGGGTTGGTGAATCCAGAAAGCCCTGCCTGGCCATCTGCTTCATATTGACGATGGCGGAACCGATCTTGATCCGGTTAGGGCTGAGTAGCTTGTTGAGCAGATATTGCTGCTCATGAAAGGTGATCTTGCGCTCCTTGCGGGTGCTCTTGCTCTTGTGGATCAGGGCGAACATATTGAAGTTACTCTCGTAATAGGTCTTGATCCATTCCCGTAGTGCCCGTTCCTGCCTCGGACCTTTGAGTTCCCTCAGTTCCGGAACTATCCTGCCCGCATTGTAGTCGGTAGTGATCCGCTTCCAGGCAGTGGTACGGGATTGTGCGGCATCCAGCCTCTTGATTGCCTCGAAGCAGAACTGGGCATAGAGCTGCGCCTCTTCCTTGTGCAGCAGCTTCTCCTCTTCCACCGGAGCCAGGTCGATGTAGTCGGGATAGAGGTCGATCACCACATCGTTATCTTTGGCGTCATGAATCTGGGAGATTACCACCTCAAAGAACTGCTGCTCGTCATATCCATAGTAGTCCTCTTTATCCGCATCGTCCTTATCCGGCAGCGTGGTATCTTTATTGAACTGCTCCGCGTAGGCGATCAGATAGCTTTTATCGGGTTCCGGAGCATCCTTTCTGGTTCTGTCCACTACAAAGCATCTGCCGCCTGGCTTGATCTCCAAGGATAGACCTTGGTGCTTCAATAGCTCATTCAACTCTGCCAGCTTTGCCTTATACTGGTCATAGAACTCTGGAGTGGGTCTTTCATCAAGCGGATACATCATGACCTCCAGATACAATGCGCTTAGATACAGATACAGACTTGTCTGAAGAATCTGACTTAGTAACTGATCCAGAATCAGACTCCGTTTCAGATCCCTCATCATTGTAATAGACCAGGAAGCACTGGGGAAGCAAAACTCGGCCCAGTTTTGATCTCTTCTTCAAAAGTAGAGTTCCGGTCTTCGTAACTTATCCCGATACCTTTCATACTCGGCAGCATGATCTCCTCCGTAGCAAGGATGAAGGTTTTTAATCGTGGCTCCGTTCTTGGTGGGGATCTGATGCTTGAGCGCTATCAGTTTCCCGGCAGCTACCATGCGCCTGATCGTCTTCAGGTTCTTGCCCAGCAGAACGGCTACCCTGTCCAAGGGCAGCCAGATGTAATCGACTCTACAATCCATCTGTATATCCTTTAAGAACCGTGACCCGCTTGGACATTTTCCCAGGGACTGCCGTAAAATGAGGCTAAGCGCTTGGACATTTTGGCCTCTCACCATAGTTATCAATGAGTTAGGCTGTTTTTCACCCCCCACTTGGACAGGGCTACCCGCTTGGACATCCCCACATTTCGCCAGTTTCTGCCTTCCGATTGGTCTTGCTTTCGCTGTAGTCATGCTACACCTCTCTATCTAGTATTTGTGGTGCTAACAACCACAGCGGCAGAATCTTGGGAAGTCCTTTCCGCTAAGTTTGTGGGATTTCTTAAAGATTGTCCGGCAATCACTTATTATCCGCCAGAGTCACAGTATGCACTTTAGTATTGACTCCAATCCACCTCCCGGTAGACTGGCATCAGGAACCAGAATTGCAGCCACAAGGAAACGGTCAATGGTAAAGTTGCTATACGGAGTCAACAATGAATAAACCTACAATCGGACAACGCCTTAGCTTGGTAATTAAGGCAATGCGACTCAAGGATTACCAGTTTGCCAATAAGTATGGCATCTCCCGTGCCTCGCTTTCTCGCTACAAACTGAACGAGAGATACCCTGATCCAGAGTTCTTGGAATCCCTCTCCAAAGATCAGATCAACCTCCACTGGCTCTTTACGGGAAACGGCTCCATGTATGCCAAAGACGAGTTTCAAGAGCTCATCCAGTCCAATCAGACGCCCATTATGCAAACCAATACAGATAACTCAACCCCTTCAATAGTATCTCCAATCCTGCATCCAATAACCGATCAGGACTTCGATCCAGCTAGATCTATCACCTTTCCCATAGTGGGTGAGATAGCTGCCGGACCTCCGATGGAGATCAGAGACGAGTGGAGTCAGGTGGGTCAGATCCAATTACCGGTCTCATTCCTGCCTGGCAGCCCCAAGCAATATACTGTCTTTCAAGTAAATGGACAGAGTATGGAGCCTGTGATCCAGCATCAGGACATCGTGGTCATAAAGAGGGATATGAGCTGGGAAAATGCCGATGGCAAAATTGCAGTTGTAAGGACTGACGATGGTCTCACCATCAAGAAGGTGCAGATCGACCACCACAGGCAACAGATTATCCTCCAACCATTTAATATAGACTACCCGGTTCTTGTTTTAGACTTAGATTGGAATTACGGAGCTTTCCTGATCGGCACAATCGCACTCCAATTGCGCTTTTTCTAATTTTCAAAAGTTCCATTTTTCCAACTGCTCTTTCCAAAACCTGTCCAAACGCCTCGCTAATTTGCAATAATAGTGTCACCAAACAGTCCAAATACGTCCAAATCAGCGCTTGGACATTTCCAAAGCCAGTCCATCGTATCTCGCCACCAATCAAAGCCTTATCTCCACCTTCCCCTCGTGTCACAACTTGCAGCTTTGGGTGTCAGTTTATACTGGCAATTGTGAGGTTTTTCCTCGGCAGAGCATTTCTTAATCAATGGAGCCAAACATCAGCCAAAGCGTGATGACGATCAAGAGGCAGGTGGAATCAGAGCATCACTCCTAAAGGG
Source organism: Candidatus Cloacimonadota bacterium (assembly GCA_021206555.1). Classification (GTDB taxonomy): domain Bacteria; phylum Cloacimonadota; class Cloacimonadia; order Cloacimonadales; family Cloacimonadaceae; genus UBA5456. The sequence goes on from JAJOKA010000053.1 coordinate 4,332, forward strand.
GTGTATTGCTAATGCGCGCTCTTTATGCCCTAAATCTTCAGCCTGCCATACCGGATAGCAGTCCGGATCAATATCTGATCGCTCTCACCCGGTAGAAAGCTTTATCATAGACGATGATCGATTCATCGCCATAGAAAGTATCTTCCGTTTCACCAATTGATTCCCAGGAAATGGGGTCGTCCGGGCTATAGCTGCGATACACAGCATAGGCATCCGCGTCATCTACAGCATCCCAGGATATCTGCACCGAGTCTGTCAGACGCGAAATCTGCACATTTTCCGGAGGAGCCGGAGGAGCGGAATATATCCAATGAATCGTGGAATACTCATCGTCTTCAAAAGCTTCACCGGAAAAGCCACCAAAGGCATTTTCAAAGCGGACAGAGCCCTGGCAATTGCCTTTTCTCACATTGCTCAGGCTACCCCAGGTATTGCGGGAAAATGAGCGTTGTAGAAGGTATTGGTATTCGCATTGATGACTTCCCAGGAGATTCTTAGCAGGCTGCCACCGCTTTCGCCATCTCTGAAGGTAAAATTGGTGGGGGGGATGATCGGCATTCAATGCACTAAGCAGCGAGAATTCGATCCCTGTGGCATTCATCTTTTCCATGACGCACCACTGTCCGCCAAGGCTTCCATGTTCGCGCACACAAAAGGCATAGTAGCCATTGGGACTGCTAACTATGACAGGAAGTTCAATGGAGCCGAAGGCTAGGAACTTACCGCCGCTACCGATGCTTACCGTGCTACCACTGAGAAGACTAAGAGAAGATCCGGCCGGCAATAGCATCAGATCTGTGATGCTGAGATTGCCTAGCATCTGCAATTGATGGCCACCCAGAGAGAAGATTCCACTGCTGAGTATGATCGTCGTTGTCCCGCTCAGCACCACATCTTCGACCAGACTGAGGCTTTCACCCTCGTTCTTGTTGATATGGATCATGCGGATAGTGGCTGTCCGCAATCTGCATAGTGGAGCTGTTTCCGGAAAAGATCACCGGAGCATAACCGGTTGAGAACATGCCGTTTTGTTCGATGATGAAGTCTCCCTGAAACTCACGACTGATGCCCGCTTGCGCCAAAGACCACTCTCCGCTGATTACGCGGAATTCATCTTTCACTAAAGTTCCATAATGAGGCAGTACCGCTCCTCCGGTCTTTTGCACCAGCACTTGATAGAAGTCACGATTACTGTAGCCCCCGGATAGTTCCTGGTCATTCGATCCGGCAAAAATGATGCGGCTGTTTACCCCGGTAAAAAAGCCCACCTGCTCGTTGAAAACGGCATTTTGATCGATCACGTTGCCATGCACCCGCAGCTCAGCAGTGCCGGAGGGAGGCTGCATATTCAAACCTGAGCCGTCCAGAATACTGAGTATGCCCAGCGCGGCCAGAGAGCTGCCGGTATTCAGTTGCAAGCTTCCGTTTTGCACTTGCAGTAGACCGTTCACGGCCACATCTGCGCCTTGCGTGAGCGTCACTGTGGAGCCGGCTTTGTTGATATTGAGATTATGAAAGATGTCGCCACTAAGGACTGCGTCTTGATTTGAGACCAGGTTCACCGTGCCGCTTCCTTCGATAAAGGCGTTTGCTCCGGCTGAGTTGCTCCAGTTTTTGCCCACATTGATTACATCCATAAAATCATCGGCATACAGCATGCCCCCCATTAGCATCATGTTACGCCCGATGTTCAGCGTCATCCCATTCATCACAAAATAGCCCTGTTGGATGTAGAGATCGTTAGCCACGTCCAAATTGTTCATCATGTACACGGCATACATGTTTGAGCTTTTGTTTACTACGAGGTCATAAAAGTGATTTGCTTGCGGCATGATGATGCGGGAATGCCGGTTACCGATAAACTCCACAGCTCCCTGACTGGGCTGAAAACTACCGGAAGCCAGCACTTGGAAATTCCAGCCGATTCTTAAGCACCCGCCATTGTGGTTCAATTGACTACCCGGCCCCAGCAGGATACCATTGTTGTTCACCTGAAAGTAGCCTCCGTTGAGGTTTACCATGCTGGCAACAGGGAACATGGCTCCGGTGTATGCTTTATCCAGGATAAACTGGCCGTTATCGATCGTCAGCACAGCAGCCATGCTCTGCACAAACTCGTTTGATACGATCATGTCTCCCCCTGCCAGCAGCAACTGCCCATTAAGATTGAGATTGAGAGTATTGACGCTGAAGCCATCAGGTAGCTCCACATTCCCGTTCAGCGTCAGATTCTGGCAATTGACACTGCCACCGGATGCACCGCTGATGCTTCCATTCAAGATGAAATTGCCCGTGATGGATGTGGAGCCCGCGGCAAAGTCCAAGCTGCTATCTTCTTCAATTTGCAGGAAGCCGGTGATGCTCAAAACTTGGAGGCCCGCATCAAGGCTTACTCCTGCGCCCTGCTTATCTACCAGAAGATTGCCAAAGGTCAACGAGTTCCCGGAAGAGGAAATAGTGGAAGGTCCGGAACCGATGAAGGAGATGATATGCAAAGGGCGACAGCTCAAGGAAGCGTGGGGATGCTGAGTCCAATTTCCATGCACCATCAGGTATCCGCAATCCAGGATGCTATTCGCGTCTGATTGCCAATCAAGGTTACGGCTGATTTGCACGGCCGAAGCCGTCTCAGTCATGATCAAACCTGAGAGGAATTCAGTGTACACATCCCTGCCCACGTGCAGCTGATAGTTGTTTACCGAAAGGTAGCCCCAGCTCAGGATCAAGTCATTTTCCACACATAGATCGCTAGCCATGTTCAGGGTATTTGACCGGTTGCGTGTCGCATCGCTGCGGTTCAAATACTTATTAATTTTCAGATCATAAAAGCTGCTGCCGGCACTCATCGAAATGCTTTTATCCGCAGTGCCATAGAGCTCAAAGACGCCTTCGGCAAACTGCACGTTGGGCCGAATGATCTGCACACTTCCCTGGCAGCGAATCAAGCCCCCACTGACGGCTAGATTCAGATTGTATCCGCTATCTGCGATCAGTAGATCATGATTGCCAAAATCCAGGGTGCCCCCGCTGATGGTAAGTGAGCTGTGTCTTGAGTATGCGATTTCGATGGGCTGGTCTATGCCTCCACTGAGTATTACAGAGCCTCCGCTGATGTTCAGGTTGCAGTCCAGATCCAGATGTGAGGAGGAATCCTGAGCAAAGTTAAGCTCTCCGGATTGCACCACATAGTTGCCCTGGATGCTATAGTCTGCCAGATCATTCAAAAACAGACTGGCGCCATTTACCACAAGGGTTCCCAGGTCATACTTAAAGCTGTTGACTACCGTGGCTCCGGAGCTGAAGATCAGGTTTCCCGTGCTTTTGGCCAAGCGCAGAGTATTGAAGTCGGTTCCGCTTACATTTTGATCGCCAACTCCGTCAAAAAAAACGGTAGAGTCAGTAATATCAAGGTTTGCGCCGGAATGCACAGTCCAATCTCCACCGATATACAGAGCATTAGCGCCAATGTCCAGGCCGGAGTTTGCAACTACTTTCAGCTCACCCTTCACTCTCACGTTTGACAAAAGGCTGGTGGCCTGACTGCTGTTTATATCCAGATGATGGAAGTAACTATTCGTCGAGGAGAATGTGATGCTCTGATCTACTCCGGCCATCCGCGCTGTGCCGTCGTTGAACTGAATCCCTCTGTTAGCCATGACATTTTGATCCGTGATATTGCCATAGAACTGAGTAACTTGCTCGTTTTCGATAATGAGGCTCTGCCCGGAAGCCAAAGTGAAATTATTCATGATCTTGAGTGCCGCAGTGCTCTGTTCGGAAAGTGTGACAGATGCTCTCGGACCCTTATTGATATGCAAATATCCAAGCTCGGTGTTGACGCTATTGTTGATCAGTTCCGCGCTGGTTTCACCGCTTAATTGAAGAGTTGAACCCGCAATGCGGATATCTGAGCCGCTCTCAAAGCGCAGATTGCCCCCCACGGTGAGGAATCCACCTCCATGGAATCTGCTGATCATGGAAGAACTCCAGAATCTGAGATCTCCGGCAACGTTGAAGGAACTGCCGGGAAGATTAAAGGATAGCGAGCCCATGATTTCAGCGTTGTGATAGACGAATAAGGGCTCTTGATTCAAGCTGATTCTGGCCCCATGTTCGATCCTCAGATCACGACAAATGCCATATCTTCCACTCAGGCTGGGATATGTGCGAAGATTGGAGGGAATGACTACATTGTCATTGGCTGTAGGCACAGCCCCGGAACTCCAGTTTGCCGGATTGTGCCAGGAAGTTCCCCCGTTTCCCGTCCAACACACACTGAATTCGGTGCTGATACTTAGCTCAAAGCTGATCTGGTCTGCCTCAGACGCGCCTACATTGCTCACCACCAGGCTGTTGATCTGCCCCACAGGACTGATCCGGTTCTCCATCTGCAGCCTGTTTTCCCGTTCAATCTCGGCCTTCAGACCTTTGGTAGCAGACCAAAGATGGGGTTTGGTGCCCAAGCTAAGGGGATCCGCGCTGCCCACCCGATAGTCCGATGCCACGATGCCCTCAGCAGTTTGCACGGCATAGACCGCGTAGCCCGTTTTGGGATGCAGCAGAATGCTGTAATCATCCTTATCGTGCACCACACGGAAGTATTCATCACCGGTTGCAAAGCACTGCAGCTTGCTGACATCAAGGTTGTGCAACGTTGTGGGATGGTTTTCCATATACGCGCCATCCACGCTGACGCTTATCGTGATAAAAAACATTAAAATGAACGATCGCAAGACAATCGATAAGCTCTTATTCATGAAGCCTCCCTGGCTTTTCACTTGCTATAGGCTGTTTTGCATTATGATCCATGTGGATCATGGCGAATGTCGGAGCTTGCCGAAAGCTCACAAGCACCTAAAATGGTATCCGGAGCTTAGCAAGACTCAATAAAAACCAGCTTATGATCATTCAAATGCTGTCCAGAAAAAAAAAGCTGAGCCCGCAATATTGATGATCGTGAGTGACCCGAACAGACTCTGTTTATTGAGAATTGAAAATTGCTAATCAGGCTGCGCCACGCCACAACGCCAAATCGTTAAAACCATAGAACTTCAAAAGATCACAATGGATCAGCGTTCCATCAAAATCCGCGTGATCCGCCCGATCTGCGTTCCATTTAAAACAAAGAGACAAGAGGAAAGAGGTCACAAAGAGTAAAAGAGATTTCATCAACACAGAGGAAAATAGTATAAGAGAATTGAAGATAGACAATTAGGCTGAGACTCGCCGACACTTGATAACCTGAAAACCTCCAAACCCAAAATCAAGGCATTCTGCCATTTACAGAATTGTCTTGACTCCAATGCCGATCATGAATCTCTGGAAGAAAGACTATTTGTGAGGAATGATCATGGAGAACATCCGCATTGGCATCGTGGGAAACATTGGCGTGGGTAAATCCACCTTTATCGAAGCAGCAAGTTCCAATCCCCTGAACAAAGTACTTACCGCTGTATATCCAAAACCTAATGGCAGCGAAGGGGTCTTTGCCTTTCCGGAAAAGTTCAATCCCATCGTCCTGGATTCCTTCTACCAGGATCCCGTGGCTAATGCCTTCATGGCCCAAATCGAATTCTTTAATGGTCGCCTGGATCGGCAAAGACAGATCCTATCCTGCCGGGGCATCGTCCTGGAAGATAGGACACTCGCTGAGGATTATCACATATTCGGCAAAGCCCAGCGCATCCTGCAAAACATGTCTGAACCGGAATTCATCGCTTATCAGCGCACCTACAGGCTGATGACCGAACAGATCCAGGAACCTGATCTTCTGGTCTATTTTAAAGCAGACGTTCCCACTCTTCTGGAAAGGATCAAAGAAAGAGGACGGCCGAGTGAACTGGCCATTTCTGCGGAGTATCTGGAGCTGCTCAACAATCTCTATGAGGATTTTATCGCGCATCACGTCCAGTGTCCCGTGCTTGTGGTGGATGCGGATAAGGCTGTGGATAAGGCAGAATGGCAGCGTCGAACCGTGAAACTGGTGGCAGAACAAGTGAAAGCCCTGGGACTGCGCGTGTCCAGCCCGGGAATCAGCGAATGGGTAAGTTTACCTCAGACCGAAGCCACTCTGAAAGCCATTGATGTGGAGCGAAACCTGGAAGAATACCTGGCAGAACATCCCAAACTGATCACCATCGCCGGCAATGTAGGCTTGGGCAAATCCACTCTGACCGCCATCATGGGACGCAGCCTCAAGATCAATACTCTGTATGAAAAACCGGAAGAAACCCTCTGTTGGAGAGTTCTGGCCGATAAGAAGACTCATTGCTACAATCTTCAGCTGCATTTTCTGGAAATGCGAGCCCGGCAACGCAAGCAAGGTAAAAGCGGCAATGGGAGCTATGTGAAAGACCGTTCTCTACCGGAAGATTTGCTGGTTTTTTGCAACCAGTTCCACGCCGATGGACTGCTTACCGACGACGAACTGGACAATCTGATGACTCAGTTTCAAACGGTGAACCGGCAACTCCCCTCCTCTGACCTGATCATTCTCTTGCAAGGCAGCCCCTCGCTGGCCTGGGATCGCATTCAACAACGCGGAAGGGAAATGGAGATCGAAGGCGGATGGAAATATACCGAGATCAACAACCTGAATCACTGGTATCAAGCCTATGGCGCAAACGTCGTAAAGCTCGGTTTTCATCAGGCCCCGTCCTGGAAATTGACGTGGAAAAGCTGGATCTGACCAATCGCATCCATGTGGGTTACATCTTTGAGCGCGTGCTGGATATCTTAAAAAACGGCAATTGAGGTAACGGAGCTTTCAAAAGCTCCGGCGCTCTATCCTCGTAGCATCGGAATTGTACGTTACGGGATCGGAATTGTGCTTACGGGCTTTTCCCGGCAATCGATCCGACATGTCGGTATTGACACATCGCCGGTTCAATTGAACCAAGGGCATGTAATCACTAAAAAAGCCGCAAACCCGGATTGATGCTTCGATATCCGGTCTCTGCTCAATATCTATCGTCATAAGCGTATTTCAATACGTAGGCCTTAGGTGTCCGTTCTTCCGGTTCCCGACTAACTAATGGCCGAATTATTTGCTTTAGGATAAATCCCTTGACGGCCTATAGTTACATATTATCTTGGTAAAAATCCAGATTCAAGGAGGAACCAATGAATCGTGAGCCTTTCAAACCCGAGCCGCAAGTAAAACGGCTGTGGCATCTTATCAATTTTATCATCATGGCTTTCATGGTGCTGATAGCTGTGCTGATCATGCTGGTAGCCCGAACCTTCTGGGCTCCGGCCATCGTTCTGACCGGCATCATCATCCTCGACGCGTTTTATATCTGGTATATCGGTGCGTATTACAAAAGCCTGGATTACCGCATTGAGCCTGATGGCGTGAAGGCCAATAGGGGCGTGTTCTGGCGCAAGAAAACCACAGTTCCCTATCGCAAGATCACCAATGTGGACATCACGCAAGGCCCCTTGGAACGCCTCTATGGGCTAAGCACCATCCACGTTCAGACTGCCGGGGCATCCGGCCCTGAAGGCTCCAAGGCAGAATTGGTCTTTTACGGGATTCGGGATTGTGATAGCCTTAAGGACAGGATCATGAGCAACATCGAAGACCCGCAACCCGGCCATGCTCCCATGCCCCCATCCCCCAAGCCGGAAGGAGATGTCTTGCAGGCAATTCTGGGCGAGCTTACCAAAATCCGGATAAGGTTGGAATCCTAGCCTTAAGCAGGCTCTGTTCGGAACCGAATGCTAGCGGAGGGCAGTCAAAGCACTCCACTGTATGCGCGCAAATATGGTAACGAAATGATGCGACAGATTATTTAAGTTGACAGAATGCATCTTAGCTGTTGACTGTAATAGAGAATCACATCTTGCTGTGAGGTATCGATGAGACAGATAATCGAAGATATTCATAGTTTATTGAGATATGCTGTGTTTATGACGAACAACATGATCGCTTCTCTCCTGGATGCAGGATATGCCAGGCTCTGGGCTGAAACATCTGGAATCTGGGAACCAATCTGTTGAGGGTAACATGAAGAAGCCAAAACCTATGCCCAGTGAGATTATCATTTATCAGGCTGAAGAAGGAAAGTTTCAGATTGCTCTGTCCCGTGATAGTGACACCATCTGGCTGAATCTAAATCAGATAGCGGATTTGTATCAAACTTCTGTGCCAAACATCAGCATGCATATTCGCAACATATTGTCTGATGGTGAGTTAGACTCAGATTCAACTGTTAAGAATTACTTAACAGTTCAAACTGAAAACAAGCGCCAAGTACGCAGAAACATAGGCTTTTACAGCCTTGATATGATACTGGCAATCGGGTACCGAGTTAGATCCGAGCGTGGTACCCAGTTTCGCATTTGGGCAACACAGCACCTCAGCGAGTATCTCAAAAAAGGCTTTATTCTCGATAAACAACGCCTGAAAGGTAACGATAAACTAAGCGATTATTTTGATGATTTACTTGCGCAGATACGCGAGATCAGGACCAGTGAACAAAGAGTATACCAACGAGTGCGAGAAATCTTTGCTCTGGCCGCGGATTATAATCCCCGTAGTCAGGCTGCCCAGGTATTTTTCGCCACTATGCAGAACAAGATGCTCTATGCCTCCACAGGAAAAACCGCTGCCGAGATTATCCTGATAAGAGCTGATTCCACCCAGCCCAACATGGGAGCCACAAGTTGGAAGGGAACTGTGGTGAGGAAAGCTGATGTAACAACAGCCAAGAACTTCCTCAAGGCGGATGAGATAGACATCCTGAATCGGATCGTGAACATCTTCCTGGAACAGGCAGAATTGAAGGTTATCAGAAGACAGGAGCTACTGACAGCAGACTGGGAAGAGTATCTGACCAGGTTTCTGGCCGAAAATGATCTGCCAATACTGGACAATCCTGGCAAAATCTCACATAGGCAAGCTGTCAGCCATGCCGAAAAACAGTATCTGGAGTTTGAGAGCAAACGCAGAGAGCTTGCTGAACAAGAAGCAGAAAAACACTTTCTGGAGGATCTGCAAAATGGCGTTAAACTGGTAGCAGCTCGAAGGAAAAAGAAATGAATATGTTGAGTTGGGATACCCCCCCACCATTGAGGATTCAACACCAATCGTACTCATCAGGAGTTTGTGTGATGCGTTAATGTGTTTCTTTCTGTTTTGATATTATTGTGTTCGCTTTTAGTGGGCATCCTTGATTCATCTTACCCCTTTCGAGAATGTTCAGGTCAATCGATCTGCTGATGGCTCAATTGCAATATCTTATGATCTATACCCCGGATATTTGCTTTACCTGGTCATACAGATACCCTGTCCGGAGCTGAGATCGGAGATGTAATCGTGATCTCCGGTAGCGAAAACCTGGAAGACGGCTCACTCGTGAAGATACGTCAGTAAGGAGCGCAGCATGTTTTCAGTAGCAAAAGTTCGCGCTCAAGTATTCGAT
>JAJOKA010000108.1 GCA_021206555.1 Candidatus Cloacimonadota bacterium
GCGGAGAGGATGATCTCCACCAGCTTGGGCAGATCATCATCCTTGACCCCCAGATCCCGCAAGGAACCGGGCATACCCCATGCTTCCAGCTTGTCACGGAACTTGGCCAAGGCCGTGATGGCGCTTTCTTCATTCCACACGTCTTTAGCCCAGGCTGCGAAACGGGCAGGGGCTCGGTCACTCACATAAGCGATCCAGGCCGGAAAGATCACGGCCAGGCCTTCACCATGGGCAATGCTGGGATGCAGCGCGGAAAAGGCATGCTCAATCACGTGGCAAGCCCAATCCCCACCGTCCAGCCCCACGCCGCTCATGCCGTTTAGAGCCATGGTGGCAGACCAGGCCAGGTTTGCTCTGGCCTCATAATCCCCAGCATCTTGTTGCAGACGATCAGTCATAGCCACGATTGTCCTAAGCAGCGCGGCGTTCATGCTCAGTGTGCTCTTCGCGCTGTCGTTTGCAAAGTAGTATTCCAGGATGTGCGCCATAGCATCGAAGGCCCCGCTGGCCGTCTGCCGGAAGGGCAAAGTGCGTTGCAGGGATGGGTCTATGATACTCAAGCGAGGATAGATATGTGGGGAATACATACCCCATTTTTGATATGAATCCGTATTGGTGATCACGGCATTGCCATTCATCTCGCTGCCTGTGGCAGAAAGGGTCAGCACGGTGTAGAGCGGTAAGGCACGGCTCACTTTTTCCCTTCTGGTAAAGGCATTCCAGGCATCGTTCAGATAGTAGCCTGCGGCCACGGCTTTAGCTGTGTCCAACACGGAACCTCCACCCACGGCAAGCAGGGCTTCCACCTTGTGCTCTTTGGCCAGCGCGATGATCTCCCGCACTTTATCCAATCTGGGATTTGCCTGCACACCCCAGGCTTCCACTACTGCTATCTTGGCCTTGCTCAGGCTGTCGATCACCTGATCATAGGCACCATTTTGCTTGATCGATCCACCACCGGCAATGAGCAGACAGCGGGTAAGTCCCGAAGCAGCCATTTCCCTGCCCAAATGGGCTATCTGACCGGCACCAAAGAGAATCTTGGTGGGATTGTGATAGCTAAAAGAGTTCACATCTGCCTCCTAATCTGAGTCATCCATATCGTATCGCATCAGAGTTTCAGGCTAAAGCCCAGCAATGCGTAGTGCACTGCGGAAAAGGTGTATACTTCATCGATATCGGATCCGCCTTCCAAAAAGCGATAACCGATCCGCACCTTACTGCGCTCAGATATCTTCATGTCCAAGCCCAATATTGCGTCTTCCGCTCTGCCAAATGGTGAAGCCAGGCCTTCTGCTTCCAAGATCAGTTCCAGCTCTTCTGAGAGCGGGATTCCGGCATTGAGACTGAGTAACGGGACAAAGCCGGTATTGGTCTTGCTGGCTTTTTGATTGCCATCATTAAGGCTGATCTCGGCGTCACGCAGTTTGATCGAAGCACCCACAGATTTGATGTACCACCAGGGGCGGGGGAAGAAATAGCGGTATTGCATCCGGTAGGAATCAAAGCGATAGATAGCGTCAATATCAGCTCCGGCGGCAAAGGTCTTGTTCTGATATACGATATCCCGATCAAAGCTGCCTTTGGGTTTGAGGGTCAGCGGCGCGGCCAGTAGAGATATCTGGTGCCTGGGATGCGGTTTGTAATGCACTTGCAGTCTGCTGGCAAAGACGGGGTCAATGTTCAGATCATCTTTCAGGGAAAACATGGAGTGCACATCATCATCATTGGGGATGCGCACGTCATTGTAACCCGGGAAAGCCAGGCCCAGTTCGGTATCTATTCTTAGGTCGATCTGAGCCCACAGCGCAAAGCTGAGCAAACTCATCAGGATCAGGATGCTAAGGTGTTTCATTTCTTGCCTCATATCTTCGATGTGTTTTCTAATACAATATAAGGCATTAGGCTTCATTGGCAAGCGAGAGATGATAGGCTTGAAATGCGTGGATTTGAGCATTTGGAGGAAACAGCTTTGAGAATTGATATTGCGAACTAAGGGGTAAAACACATGGGGCAAACACTCGTCTGCCCCATATGTTTAATGTATCAGGTTTTTTACTTAGCCATCACCATCTTCTTGGTGGCGCTGTATTTACCGGATGTCATGCGATAGAAATAGATGCCTGCGCCTACTTCGCGGCCATCGGCATCACGTCCATCCCAAGCTATCTGATAGTAACCGGGTTGCTGGTAAACGTTTTCGAAGCTTTTCAGAATCTGCCCTTTCAGGTTAAAGATGTCGATGCGAACATCCCCAGCCTCTTTTAGGCTGTAACGCAGGTTTGTGGAAGGGTTGAAGGGGTTGGGGAAGGCAGAGAAAAGCAAGGTTTCCAATGGGATCGAGGGAATCCCCGGTTCTTCGCCATTGGCATTCACCAGCACGCTGATGGGGCCGTAGTAATCACTATGGCCAGCAAGGCTCACGCTTTCCAGCCAATAATAATACCTGGCATTGCGATATACTTCCGTGTCGCTATATAGATAGCTCATCTGCGTACCGCTGGCATTCCCCTGGTCGATCATGGTGTTGTTTATGCGAACGGCTGTCAAGAGCTCCTGCACTTCGCTGCGAAGAAGATTGTATCCGGCATGGTCGGTTTCCGATTCTGCTACCCAGGCAATCAGTACTTGCAGATCGGATGTAAGCGTTGCCGCAAATGAGGATAAACTAACAGGCAGGGTAGGATCCAGATCACCCAGGATGATAGGCAGGCTCAAATCCTTGCTGGCTTCAATTTCAAAGACGATCTCAGTTCCATTGCTTTCAACTGATGTCCACTGACTATTTCTGTAATAAGCGCCCCAGGGAGCACTTGTGGCGATTGTTACTGTCCAGGATTCGGAACTATCAGATTCAAGATCAAGCTGTGGGCAAGGGAGAAACCGGCGTTATTCCACGCGGGGACATCTCCGCTGCCATTGTTGGCAGAACCACCAGATATTGTGATTGTAAAGGTGGTTTCGCTTCGCCAATGCTTACGCTCTCCCCCCTCAGGATAATCGAAGTATCTTTCGATAACGATATCATCCATGAACAAGTAATACTTGTCTGCATCACTGTAGCCATGCCAGGCCAGATAGTAGCTACCGCTTTTCCTCCCGGCGTAAAAGACCACAGAACTGCTTTTGATAATCGCTGTTATCAATCTCTCCCCAAGTCAAGCAGGGGTAAGGTTG
>JAJOKA010000211.1 GCA_021206555.1 Candidatus Cloacimonadota bacterium
CCAAGCCGGATTATTGATCATGTGTCCCCCCATCCGGGGCTAAATCATATCTTTGCAATGTGTAACGAGGGGTTGACACCCCTCGCTATAGTCTGTCGCCCTCCGGGCTAGCTGCTTCTGCCCAGCAGAGCTTGGCAGCCCAATCCCGCACAATACCCCAATTTCCCGGTATTCTGTTTCCAAGTACCAAGTCTCCAGTACCCAGCCGGGGGGGGGCAAGGGCAATTATGCGAATTATGTGTATTATGGGATTTTGGTCTGCTATATGATTGATAGACAGAGATATAATAAGTGATCTTGGATGAATCACGTCATGCTAATGATGCTAATGATGCTAATGATGCGAATTATGAGGCCACTACACTGCAATATGCAACACGCAAGCTGCCACCTAATCCCCCACCAATCTCCTGCCGAGTTCTCAAACCATGCTCAGGAACTCTCCAGGAGACATTTAGGAAGCTGTTAAGAGACGAGAATGGTCTTACCCGAAACAGCTGGCTTCATAGCACTGCGGATTACGGCATAGATTTCGGTTTTGCTTATGATGTTACATGGGATGAAAAAAGCAAAAGCCCGGCACATGGCCGAGCTAAAAGGCTGGTCGGGATGACAGGATTTGAACCTGCGACCACTTGAACCCCATTCAAGTACGCTACCCGGACTGCGCTACATCCCGACCGGATAGGAACCATAGATTTGACTAAGGCTTTTTTGGCAAGGAAAAAATCATGCACCCGCATTTTTGTGAGCTACTCGAAAAATGTATTTGACAGCAGAAGCGCATTTTATAGTTTGCGCAATGAAAATACTGAACTACGAAGAGTGTATCCATGAGCTTAATCCAATGCATAGACCTCGGAATCGAATTTGGCGGAATTCACATCCTCTCCGGTCTAAATTGCACGATCGAACACAATAGCAAGATTGGCTTGATCGGTCCCAATGGGTGTGGGAAGAGTACCCTGATCAAATTGATCATGGGAGCCATTGAACCCACTCAGGGGCAGGTGCTTAAAGCCAAAAGGTGTCGCATAGCTTATCTGGCCCAGAATGCCACTATCAATCCTGATTTGACTCTGATCGAATACATCGAGAACGCCCGTCCAGACATCCTCAGTCTGAAGCAGCAGATGGATAAACTCTCTGCCCGATTGACCGCAAAGCATGACGATCAAACTCAGCCGAGCTGAACGCCATCCTGGAGAAAATGCACGCTCTGGGGGCCTTTGAACAAGATAATCAGATCAAGTATGTGCTCACTTCTTTGGGCTTCCCCACTTCTGAATGGAAGAAGCACATCCGCCAATTCAGCGGTGGTGAGCAAACCCGCATCTGCCTCGCAGCTTTGCTGCTGATGAGCTATGACCTCTTGATCCTGGATGAACCGACGAACCATCTGGACATCGCCATGACGCGGTGGTTGGAACGCTTTTTGTGGACAAATCCCAGACCATATATGGTGGTCTCGCATGATCGCGTGTTTTTGGATAACACAGTCAGCAGCATCTACTACATCCGGGATAAATCCCTGCAAGTGGTCAAGGGTAACTACAGCTCCTTTTACGAGGCGGATAAAATCGCGCGGATGACGCAGGAACGGCAGTTTGAGCGTCAACAGAAGTTCATCGCCGAGACCGAAGCTTTCATCCAAAAGAACATCGCCGGGCAGAAAACCGCAATGGCAAAATCCCGTATCAAGATGTTGGCCCGCATGGACATCGTGCAAAAGCCACACCAGACCCGAGACGTAAAACTGCGCATTGACGGCGTTGAACGCAGCGGCAATGATGTCTTCATCCTTAAGGATCTCAGCTTTGGCATCGGGGAACAGCGAGTTTTAGCTGAGCGTGTGAATATCTCCGCTTTCTGGCAGGATCGCATAGCCTTGATCGGCCCCAATGGTTGCGGTAAATCCACTCTTTTGAAGATTCTCAGGGATGAACACGAGATCCTGGCCGGTTCGCTGAAGATCGGAGCCAGCCTGAGGATAGCCTATTTTGATCAGCATCAGAGCAATCTGGATGAGGGTTTGAGTGTGATGGACACTCTGTGGAGCCTGGTGCCAAATGAGCCTAAGGGTACGTCCTGAGTTGGTTAGCGCGCTTTGGCTTCATCGGTGATGATGTGGATAAGATGGTCTCAGTGCTCTCCGGAGGAGAAAAATCTCGCCTTTATCTCAGCGTTTTTGATCCATGAAAAGCCCAATCTTTTTGATCTTGGACGAGCCCACCAATCACCTTGATATCCCGATGCGGGATGCCTTGTTGGAAGCGTTATCGAGCTTTCAGGGCACGATCATCTTTGTCTCTCACGATCGGCACTTTATCCGCAATCTGGCGAATAAATTCTGGGTTTTCACCCGCAAACTGGAAGGAAGACGCATCTTTAGCACCATCGTAGAACCAGATACCGATACCGATGCCGATGCAGCTATTGATCTGGCCTTCATCGAGCCGGAACTACCGAAAGACGCTCCTCCCCCACGGGAGAAAAAACGAAAGATCAATCCCTGGCATCTGGAGCAAGTGCAAAAACAGATTGAGGAAAAACACAATGACCTGGCCATCTGCCATGCCCGTTTGGACGACATTCACCAAAATGCTTTCCGAAACAGCCACATACGCGGACAAAGCCCTGGTGCTGAAACTCAACACCGAGAGCGAAGACATCGAGCAGAGGATCACAGAGACGAAGCAGGATATCAGCAATCTGGAAGACCAGTATTTGGAGCTGGCTTGTGACTAAGCGCATCGGATTCACCACCTCCCTACCCATCGAAGTGCTCTACGCGGCCGGGCATATCCCGATCGATCTGAACAATATCTTCCTCACTCTGGATTCATCGGATTTGGTGCATAAAGCGGAGCTTTACGGCTTTCCCAGAACCATCTGTTCCTGGATCAAGGGCAACTTCTCCGCTGCGCTTTCCACCGAGCTGGACGAAGTAATCGGGATCGTGCAGGGGGATTGCTCAAACTCCAATTCCCTTCTGGAGATGATCCGCGAAGAAGGACTGCCGGTGTGGCACTTCTCGTATCCCCCGGACAGGGATTATCGCAAATTGGATCACGAGATACAAGCCCTGGAAAGCCATTATGGAGTAAGCCGTGCCCAAAGCCTGGAAGCTAAAGCCAGACTGGACAAAATCCGCAAAAACT
>JAJOKA010000209.1 GCA_021206555.1 Candidatus Cloacimonadota bacterium
GCTTATTTGTGGGTAGAGATTGGTTGCGAGTTACGCGATCAACAGCGCAGCATTCAACAGGCCGAAGGCCATTCAACAGCGTAGCATTCAACCTTCTGAGTGCCATCTCGTGCACAGCACCCATTTCGTCAAAGACCCATCTCGCTGCGAAGCTGCCTATCTCATTTTCACCATCCGCTTTACCTGCCCTCTGCCTTCAGCTTCAAAGCGCAGCAGATAGATGCCAGCAGGGCATTCCCGGCCTTTGTCATCCAATCCGTTCCAGTTTACACTATGCTGACCGGGCAGCAGTGGCGCGTTATGCAAAACGCGCAGCAGCTGTCCTTTAAGGTTGTAAACTTTGATTACGGTGTGGCTGCTTTTTGTTACTTCAAAGCTGATCTCCGCGGACGCGCGGAAGGGATTGGGAGATACCGAAAGCTGAGGAACAGCCGGTGTGATGGGCTCTGTCCCGGGCCGGGATGTGAGCTCATATGCATCAGCGCAATCATAGAGTTTGACGTTTCGGGGCGTGCTGATGATGGCTTTGTCCGTGCTCAGCGCCATGCGCGTGTAATAACTGCCTGCGATCTCGTGCCTTCCCAAAGGCGGTCGGTTCATCGCTCCCGATGGCTTGTAAATAGCCAGATGATCTTCGAAAAGCAGCACCAGGGAGTTGTTATGAATCAGTAGCTCCAGCGGTGGCTCGGAATCATAAAGCAAGCTTTCTGCCAGATAGGGCTGCGCCGGATTCGAGATGTCATAGACTCTCAGAGCGGAGGTATCACCCATTGCATAAATCCGGTTTGCCCGCTTCTGAAAAGCCTTTACCGCATAGTTCATGCTGATCGAGCTGAACAGTTGCGGCACTCCAGAAGATATATCATAAATGCGGATCCGATGCGTTTGGGGGTTTCCGTTGCTGGTCAACGCGACATAAAGGTAAGGCCCTTCCAGCCAGGCAGCACGGAATAAATCCGGATATCCGGGCAGGGAGTAGCACAGCGTGGGGCTATGGGGATTGCTGATATCAAACACATCCAGCCCATCACTGCCTTTGGCCAGGATCAGACGATCCCCAAAGATTTGCAGATCATTGGCTATGGAATGTCGACCGCTAAATGGCACAGCGGATAGTGAATTCCACATCTCTGGATCGGAGACATCCCAGATCCGCAGTGTATGGCCATAAAATTCGTTTTCAAATTCTAAGTAAGACGCATGAGCTGTAGCTAATAGATTGCCGGACACACCCATAGCACTGATGCCGTAAACGGGGATGGCAGCCACCGCTCCAGCTGCGGGATTGGCCAGATCATAGCCGCGCAGTTCAGTTTGCCCCACAAGAACAAAGGCTTGCGTGTCATTGGCAGCCGTTAGGCTAAACTCGCCCACAGACCAGATTGGGAGATAGCTCTTCCCCATCCAGATCGAAGAAGTAAAAAATAGCTGCCTTCATCCACCAGGATCAAGCCGGAGCTATCGGAATATATCCTGTTGATAGGAATATCATGCTGATCCACCATCAAGACAGGAGCGGATGGATCACTGAAATCATAAATCTGATAGGCGAGCCTGCGTTCATAGTAATAATCTTGTTCAAACACCAGATAGAGCAGGCCATCTTTCGTGAAAATATCCAGCGGCGCGAAATAATCATCTCCCAATGGCAGAGCGCAGATTACTTCCGCTTGCGCGGGCTGCGAAACATCGTAGATAAACAGCTGGGAAAAATCCACCACACTGACGTAGTGAGCAAAGAACCTGGCCATATAGGCCGTGCCACTGAGCGAATAAGTGCCGACAAAAGCCATGGACTCCGGATTTGAGACATCATAAACGGAGTAGTTCGCGCTTCCCAGCCAGATGTAAAGAAAGTTGTCATTCAGATGAAACCTCCAAGCATCGCTCTGGGCAAGGCTATGTTGCAGAAGGGGATAATCCGGATTGGAGATATCCCAATGGTAAAGGATGCTGCTGGCCAGCACATACAGATCAGCAGAGCAGGCTTCCACGCCCAGAATGTAATCCACGCTATAAACGCGGGATAGCTCCACCGGCAACACCGGATTCTCGATATCATAGAGGATCACATAGTTGTACATGATCACAAAGAGCCGCTCCTCAAACACCCGCAAACCCCGGACATGTGAGAAATTCGGAGCATTGATGATGGGAGTTTCGGATAGCAGTTCCGGACTATCCAGATCACTGAGATCATAGTAATACAAGACGTAATCATAATCGCCACCGATCACATAGGCGTAATCCCCCACCCGCGCCATGTCGGTAATGCGATCCGTGGAAAAGTCAAAAGTGCCGATCTCGCTGATGTTCAGATTCTGGGCATGGCACGGCAAGGCTACGATCATCAAGATCGATATTACTATAAACACAAAGAAACGCGTGACTTTCATGGTTCCTCCAGCACTTGCTTATTTCATTATTTACAAAGCAATTTTTATTCCAAAGGGCTTGGTGCACCTCCCTGGGAGTTGAAAGCGCTCCCTCAATTACTTAAAGCCAAGCCGCTTCTGATCAACCCTCGAGTCCTGAACCGGAGCTGGAAATGTTGGGCGCTTTCGACTTCCAGCAGCGGATAGCTGAAGAAGAAAGATAGCACGCGGATTACGCGGATCGGGCGGAATTTTGGTCTGAAGCGTTAGGTATCGCATAACGCATAACCCATAACGCATAACTCTTTGCGCCCTCTTTTCTCTTTCCTCTTTGTTGATCAGAAAAGTAAGCTCAGATTTCCCGATTCAGATACTGATAACCCGGCACTTCCGGCAGGAGTCCGGCTTCCACCGCGCATTTGACCGAGCGGCAGGGCAGCTCTTGCTCCCGGATCTGCGCTTTGGTGATGGTCTTCAGGTTCACCTGCTCCGGATATTTGGCCTGCATCGCCCACAGCATCTTCACATAAAGGCTGTACCAGGAAGGCAGGCGCACACTGTCGTCCCGCTCTCTCAGTTCATTCAGATACATCCGAAAATCATTCCGGTATCCCTCGCTGGGCTGGATCGCCTTGATCTGCCGGGAGATATCTCCATATTCAATGTTCTGCGGCTGGATCGGCATCTTGGGGGCACGGCGCATCAAAGTGCGTTGTAAACGCGGATGATAATAGTACACGGCTCCGTCCAGCTTCCCGGAAAAGCCCTTAATTC
>JAJOKA010000102.1 GCA_021206555.1 Candidatus Cloacimonadota bacterium
GATGGCCAGTAGCGGAGTGTCTCCGGGGCGGTTGCGCAAGGGCGGAACCACGATGCGGATCACATTTAAACGATAGTAAAGATCCAGCCGGAAATCCCCTTTATTCACTTTTTCCAAGAGCGGGACGTTCGTGGCGCAGACCACGCGCACATTCACCTTTTCGGTCTTGGTGGAGCCCACTCGTTTCACTTCGCCTTCTTGCAGAAAGCGCAAGAGCTTGGCTTGCGTGGATTGACTGATATCAGAAATCTCATCCAGGAAGAAGGTGCCACCGTCGGCGATCTCAAAGAGACCTTTTTTGTCATAAGCGGCTCCGGTGAAACTGCCTTTTACATGGCCAAAGAGTTCGCTTTCCAATAGCGTTTCCGGCAAAGCTCCGCAGTATTGCGCTACAAAGGCTTTGTTTGCCCGATTGCTGCTATAATGCAAAGCGCGCGCGATCAGTTCCTTACCCGTTCCGCTGCCTCCTTCCAAAAGCACCGTGGTGGGCGTATCCTTCACCTTTTCAATGATCTCAAAGATCTTGAGCATCTCCGGGCTTTTGCCGATGATATTGGCATAGAGATTCCCTTGGTGCAGTTGCTCACGGATGGTGGCATGGGTCTTTTCCAGGTTCGCGCTGCGGATGTTTTCGATGATCACTATGATCTGGTTTGATAGCGCTGAGAGCAGATTGATGATCCGTTCACTAAAGTAATGCGAACGCTTTGGCAAAAGAGTGCTACCACGCCCATCGCCCTTTTGCGGATCGAGAGAGGCATTAACAGAATGTTGTTGTATTGTGCCGCAAAGTGTGGTTGCTTATAGTTTTCCAGCTTGTTTTCTGCGTGCACTTTGGCCGCCAGATTCATGATAGCATCATAATCACTGTCTTCCACAGAGAAGTTCTTGAAGAGCTTATATTCCCAGGCATCAGGCAGATTGCCGCTATGATGCAGGCAGAGCAGGCCGCCGTCAGCTTCGGAGATTTCGATCAAACTGGATAGGGATTGCTCGATGATCAGATCCAGATCGGTAATGGTATTCAGCTTTTGCGTGATCTCATAGAATTGATTGAGCAGGTTTTCCTCAAACTTCACTTCCTGCATTTGCGAGGAAAACTCGCGGGGATATGCGCTGCATCAGGATGTCATTTTGTTCCAGCAGTTTGATGGAACCGTATTGCTGGATTATCTTTTTGTTATTCTTTAGTATCTGCAGGGCTTGTTCCCATTCCTTCATTTCCAGCAACACGCCTGCTAGCTCGTAATTTGCCAGTGAAAGCTCATAATGATTTCCCGAAGCTACAAAAAGCTTGATCGCCTCGTCCAGATAGTTCTTGGCACTGTCCAGATTCTTACGTTCCAGGAGCGCTCTTAGATAGTATGTCCAGCCGATGCCGAAATCATTCTGCTGTTCTGTGGCCATCTTGTGAGCTTCATTGATGAAATAGTCGGCGCTTTCGGCATTGCGGGTAAGGATGAAGTAATAAGCTTGATTCTGGCAGCCTTCAATGATCTTGTCACGAGCACCCAGGGCTTTGAAGAAATCGAAACTCTCCATCAGATAGCGGTAGGCTTCTTTGAACTTGTGCAGCTTCGTGAGCACCGAGCCCAGATTCCCGTTCAGCTCGGCTTTGATGTAGTCATCACTCACGGTTGGTAACAGCTCCAATCCCTTGAAATACAGGTCATAAGCAAGATTAAGTTCACCGCTTTTCTCATACACTTCACCTAAGTTATTGTAAGAACGAAGCAAGCCTTCACCAAAGTTATTCTCTTCTGAGCGTTTGATTGCCTGCTCATAAAAGGCCATGGAGCCCTTCCAATCGCCCTTTTTTGAAAGCCAATGCGCCCAGGTTGTTCAGCGACGCGATGGTATTGCGGAAAAAGCCAAACTCCAACGCGGTCTCCAGTGATTTTTTAAGGGCATCTTCTGCGCGGGCATAGTCCCCATGATCCATCATCGTCACGCCGATGTTGTTGTAGATATTGGTGATGTTGTAAGGTTCCGAGAGCAGTTTTTGGATCTTCAGCGCTTCCTCGAGATAGTAAAGCGAACGGGAAGGATCGCCTTTGTCGTCCATCAGGCCACCAAGGTTATTAAAACATACAGAGATGCCATTGAGGTTATAATATTCTTTTTCAAGGCTCAAGCTATTGAGAAAATAGGTTTCGCTGCGTTCCCAATCACCCTGGAACATATAGAGTACTCCCAGGTTATTGTAGATTGCAGCCAGTCCTGCGTGGTCTTCTGCAAGATTATACATCGTTTCGGATTCTTTGAATGCCTCTTCAGCCTGATCCCATTCGTTGATATAATAGTGAATCTTGCCGCGTGTCTTTTTGGCTTCTGCTTGCACCAGATAGCGTTTGTGTTGATCATCAATGGCGCTCATGGCCAAAAGCGTGGTATCCAGCGTTTCAAAGGCCGCATTAAAGTCCTCGCTTTCGGCCTGAATATCCGCTTTGAGCAAGAGGATGCGCGCTTTCCAGAAGGCGTCGATGGTAGCGGGAGAATATTTCTTGATGATCTCCAGGGCAAAGCTGCTGGAATTTACCGCAAAGAGGTTGTTTGAAAGCTGATACACGATCTCTTCCGCGGGCAGGTTGTGCTCCGTACAGATGTGCAGGCATTGACGATAGTAGTCCACAGCTTTATCTTTTTCGCTGAGATCAGAATGACAAGCCGCAATGCGCGCGGTATAGCGCAGGCGGTCTTCCGGGCTCTTGCTCACGGAAAGCAGGTAAGCAAAGACTCCCAACAGGCTATTGGCATCGCTGATGCTCTCAAAGAGATGAATCATGGGGTCGAAGACATCGGCCTTGTAGCTCCCGCTGAGAATGTTCAACCGTAAGAGCACTTGCGCCTGGAGCTTGGCTTTGGTCAGATAGTTCTTTAGCTTTGCGATCAACGCGACGGACAGGTCTTTATCCTGCGCGGCCAGCCAATTTTGGAAGGCCAACTTTTTTTGCACCACGCAGCGCTCATCCTGAATCGCCAAAAGTCCCTTTTCTAAGAGCACTTCCTTGTCCTTGGCAAAGCTCTTGCGGCCAATCGCGGAGCTGATCTGATCGCAATCCAGCCCATCCAGATAATACATGGCTAGTAGCACTTCCAGCTGCGCTGTGCTCAGTTCATCCAGATTTGCGTAATAGATGTCATGAG
>JAJOKA010000060.1 GCA_021206555.1 Candidatus Cloacimonadota bacterium
CCTAACACCTAAAACCTAACACCTAACCACTAACCACTAATCCCTAGATACAGCTTCGCCCCGTCGCTTATGCATTATCCTGCGACTAAACCCTCTATATATCTTTGACTGGACAATCACTGGACAAATCCGGATTTATTTTTCGGAATGCAAAAAACAGGTTGCAGGTTGCAGGAATCTGAGGTATGAGGTATGAGGTATGAGGTATGAGGTATGAGGTATGAGGTATGAGGTGTGAGGTGTGAGTGCTTGGTGCTTGGTGCTTGGTGCGTAACGTAGCTTACCGAGCTACGAAAGCCTCTGGGCTCACTCGACACGGGGACGTGTCGAATCCTAACTAAAACCTAACACCTCACACCTAACCCCTAACACCTAACACCTAAAACCTAACACCTAAATCCCTAACCCAAAAACCACTCCCTATTCGCCCACAGCGCGCATCCGCCTTTGCCTTCTTTGAGCAGATGGTGATTTTCCCTGACCTTTTGCAGGAAGCTGGATTCCAGAGCTTCTTTGAGGCCGGTATAGCGCAAATCCGTATCCGAATATGGCGCAAAAGGGCAAGGCTCCACTTTTCCCCAGGGATTGATGTGCATAAAGCCCCGTCCCGCTGCCAGACAGCCATCATATTGATCTTCATCACCCGGAAACGCGATAAACAATCCCGGCAAGGCCTGTGTCAGCTCTTCCACCCTGGAGCAGAGTCCGGCTTTCTGAGGGTCGCTGAGCACCAAGCTTTCACTTCCTTCCGCCACAGGCACATACTCCACATAGAAGCAGAGCCTGGCTCCCTTTTCAAGCGTTTTTTGAGCATAATCCTCGCTCAAGACAGTATCATAATTCCGCGCGGTAAGCGTGATGGATGCCCCCCAAAAGAGCTTTGCCCTCGTTCAAAAGCTTACTGATATCCGTGAAATTGGCATAAACACCCTCACCCCGCCGGGCGTCTGTCTCAGATTCATTCCCTTCCAGACTGATAACCGGGATCAGCTGCGGAGCGCCGGCAAAAAACTCTGCAATCTCAGCGCTAATAGCCAATCCATTGCTAAAGATCGGGAAGATGATCTTCGGATGACGCGCTGCAACTTCCAGGATTTCCGGACGCAGCAAAGGCTCTCCTCCGGCCAACATCACGATCGAGATCCCCAATTCCTCAGCCTCAGTCAGGATCCGGGCAAACTGCTCCGGATTGAGTTCCTCTTCCTGACCCTCATGCAAAAGCTTGGAATAGCAACCCGCGCAATTCAACATGCACCGCTTGGTTATGCTCATGATCAAGAGCGGTGGCACTTCCAGACCACGCTTGGACCATGCCCTGCGCTTTTTGCCCGCGCTCTTCTGATTTAGCAATGCCTGCGCAAAAAATGGCAACCTGCCCGGCAAACCCCTCATTATCCTTCCAGCCCTGCTAAATTCAGCAATGATGTTGTCATCAAACGCCTTACGATGCTTCTCTTGCATTGTTCCATCCCAGTGATGTTTTTTGTGCAAAATCTGGAATACAGCCCCTCTGTCAAGTTAATTTTTACTTAATTTCTTAGAAGCTCCCATTCTGGAACTTAGCAAAATAAGCATCGATCTCTGGGCGCATCTCAATGCCAACTTGCTCAAAGATATCAAGTAATGCTTCATATGTCCCAGGCCCGGCCAAAAAAGTCCCAAAACCTTCTGCTACCAATAGCTCATGATTCAAGTCCAGCATGCCGCGCACTGTCCATCTTTCGTATGGTTTGAGTGCATAAGGATTGTAAGGGATCGCTATCAAGGAGTGTACAGAAGCCAAAGGTTCTATTGCCAGGCTTGCGGCCACCCATTCCAGCATTGTTCTTTTATAGCCTTTGAACTCACCGGCATTAGGCTTCGCGGTCTTGATATCAATCAAGTACATTGTCCCATTTGAGCTTAGCAACTTCAGATCAACCTTCGTTGGCTTCACCTTAATCATCTTGCCACTTTGACACACAGCTCGGATTTCTTCAATTTCTCTCAGCTTATCCGGCCCTCTTTCACCTACGGCCAAGCCATCCATAATTCTCTGAATTACTCCATGTGCCTCAGATGATATGGCTGTGCCTGCAATTTGCTGCTTTTCTGAGCTTTGAAAGGTGCTTTGTGCCAGAGTGACTGCCACTGGCTCAAAGATCGTAGTACCGAAGTTCGTATTTAATGAATGAATAAAGGAATACAGTGCCAGGCGGTCTTTGCCTAATAGTCGGGCCTGAAAAGGCATAGGGTCACGCTCTGGCTTAAATTTATGCAGCTTTTCTCTGATGCCTTGGATTAACACCTGTCTTATCTCTTCACGAATTTGATCTTGTATTGCCATCCTAAGCTCCTATAGCAGCGTATCTCAGAAGTGGAAATCCAGCAAAGGTATGCAGCTCGTTCAAGGACACAAAAACTGTTCAATTCTCTCCGAATCTGCGGATACGTCCATATTGAACCAAATAGCTGATGTTTGAAGTAGATACTAGCTTCCCCATGTGCTCACTTGCCCATTTGCTTGCATCTTTGATGCTTACGAGGTCTGCTGTTGCCATAGTCTGTTTTCCTCTTTGATTTACCTGTGGTTTACGTATTGCTAGGGAGCAGTAAATAAGCATGGTATTTCATGTCAATCATAATCGGACGTGAAGAATCTCTTGGTGATATCATTTCCTCTCGCCACCTGTAACCTGAAACCTGCCACCTGAACCTGAATCACATGGACAAAAGAATCCGCGTGATCCGCGAAATCCGCGTGCCATCCTTCAAGCAGCTTAGCATTCTCGCTGAAGTCCATGCCGCTCGTAAATTGAGGGCTATCATGAACATAGCTTTAGCTTCAGAATTTATCGGCTGGTTTGAACAGATATAGCGGCAAGAACTCCAAAGAGAATTGCATTTAACAGGCCGAAGGCCATTCAACAGCGCAGCGTTCAACCTACTCAACCCATTCATTCGCGTTCATTTGTGATCTTTCATTTGTGTTCATTCGTGGGAGGAGGAAAAGCGGAACTCCGATATTTGCCTTTGGTATGGCTACTGATTAGCTCATATTGTCCTCTTGTTACGAGGGGATTATGGGGTGAACAGGGGCTAGGGATTAGGTGTTAGCAGCTTGGCAGCCCAAGACCTGCCACCTGAAACCTGCAACCTGCAACCTGAAACCTGAAATCAGACCAGTCCTTGTTTCAGATATCGCTCCAGAAAGGCCTGCATTTCTTCTTTGGAAGGTAGTTCCAGAAGGTATTTGGAAACGAAGAGATTGTTATCCATGCCTGCAATTGCATATTCCACCAGGGTGCTGTCCTTTCCGGTGCAGAGCAGAATGCCGATGGGAGGGTTATCCCCTTCCCGCATTTCATTTTTCCGGTACCAGCTAACGTAAGTATTGAGCTGACCGATGTTTTCGTGGTTGAATTCCGCCAGTTTGAGCTCGATCAAGACATGGCATTTGAGAACTCGATGGTAAAAGACCAGATCAATGTAAAACTGAGTATCTCCGATCAAAATGCGTTTCTGCCGGGCTTCAAAGCAGAAACCCTGGCCTAATTCCAGAAGGAATTCCTGCAGATTGTCCAGAAGCTGATCTTCAAGATCGGATTCGCTTAGTACTTCTTTGGCTTTGATACCCAGAAACTAAAAGACGTAGGGATCTCGGATCGTTAACACCGGATCAAAAACTTTCAGAGTCGGTAATTGCATGCTCAGCAAGCTTGACCTTATCTTTTGAAAGAGAGCTTCTCTCATAGTAGAGAGAATGGACTTGCCTGCGTAGTTCGCGGACTGACCAATTGGCTTTTAGGCATTCCAGTTCATAGAATGTGCGTTTGTGATCGTCATCAAGGGTTATCAGATTTTCGAAGTGAGCTAAGATAGGTTATGTAGCAGCCTATTGGAGAGCTGTACTGATTGCGCGTTCACTGAACGCACTTTTTGAGTGAGCTCTGAAGTTTCGGCAATTGCAGGAAGATCCGGATTGATCTCATTCCAAGGAGCATTGCCCAATTGTGCGTTCAGTGAACGCACAATCTGCGGATAAGTACGATAAAACTGGCAGAACCTCTGTAACTCTCGTTTAGTAGATCGCGGAACTTTAAGACGATGTAATTCGAGAGAAATGCTATCCATCAGTCGCTCACCATATTGAGAGCGATCTGCACCCTGCAGTTCATAATTCGTTATATAGTAGCCAATCAGCCAGTTGCGCAAAGTTAGTATGGTGTTTACTGACCTCAAGGCTGAGCTTTTTAGCTCTTGGTGGATACTTTGAATCTTTTCGACTAAACCCGAAAACTCAAGCTTGCTTCCCTTTCCATCACTCATAAGATCTCCTAACACCTAATATCTGCCACCTGAAACCTGAAACCTGCAA
Source organism: Candidatus Cloacimonadota bacterium (assembly GCA_021206555.1). Lineage (GTDB taxonomy): Bacteria > Cloacimonadota > Cloacimonadia > Cloacimonadales > Cloacimonadaceae > UBA5456. The sequence continues at coordinate 4,358 of JAJOKA010000060.1, forward strand.
CCTGTAACCGCGTGCCATCCTTCAAGCAGCGCAGCATTCCCGCTGTTTGAAGTCCATGCCGCTCGTAACTCAAGGGCTATCATGAACATAGCTTTAGCTTCAGAATTTGTCGACTGGTTTGAACAGATAAAGCGGCAAGAACTCCAAAGAGAATTGCGTTCAACAGCGCAGCATTCAACAGGCCGAAGGCCATTCAACAGCGTAGCATTCAACCCACTCAGCGTTTGGACTTGAACTTCAGGATCGCGAATTCGATAGTTTTCTTGCTGACAACGGTCTCGAAGCAAGGGCCTTTGGGGCGTTCATTGAGCACGGCATAGACCGGCACCATCCAGGCATCGCGCACGCCATCGGTGAGGTCACGGTGGCAGGCCACGGCCACGATCACGCTTGGAGCCAGATCCTTGATCAGTTTGCGGGCCAAAGAGCACCGGTGGCCACTGCTGCTTGCACATTGTGTTTGGTGGCCAGGGCTTTGAGATCCGCGATGTCGCATTTTCCGCAATCCTTGCAGGAACTGATATCTGTGGTCACGCGCACATCGCAATCCGAGCGTTGCAGGCAATGGGGCAGGAGCAGCAGGATATTTTGGTGAGACACGTCAGCCGTTTCGGTGAGCACGATCTCATTGTTAAAAATTGAGGAAGCTTTCCTGCAGATCGGATGTCTTTTTGGAAAGTAATCTTGCCCAGGGCTTTGGCGAGATAGAAAAACACGTGGAAGAGCATCCACTTGGCGTATTTGGCCATCCAGCGGGGCTTGATCTTGGTGTGAGTGCTCATCAGATTCAGGATCCAGGACGAGACCAATAGCACCAGGATGATGAAGATGCCGGTGTAAAGCACTGTTTCAAAAAGCGATAAGCCCAGTTTATACCAGCTGCCCAAAGCGATGCCAAAGAAGGCCGCCACTAGAACGACCAGGCTCAGGCTCACGAAAAGCGGAAATTTGATGATGGCAAGGTAATATTCTTTCATTGATCTATCCTTTCACCGGGCTCAAATCTGGCCCCCAGCGAATATGCCCAGGCTGTCATGGCTTTTTTTCCGGCAGCCTGAACCTTGCGGATCATGAGTTCAGCGTCTGCCGAAGCCACGCTGAATCCGATGTTTTTGATGATTTGGCAGATGCTGCCCGGAGGCTGATCCGGGTTTGAATCCAGGATCTCAGCTTCCAGGATCTTCAGCTCTTTGCCACGAAAGACGGTGAAAGCACCGGGCTCAGGAGCGTAAGCCCGGATCATATTTTGCAAAGTAATAGCTGGCAACGCAAAATCCAGCCTGAGATCATCCTTGTGGATCATCCGGCTATAAGTGGCTTCAGACTCATTCTGCGGGGTCGCCACAGCACTTTCGATGGTGTCCAGGAGTCGTGGTAGCATCATCGCTGCCTGATTGGCCAGGCGGGCATGCAGGCTGCCATAATCCTCATGCTCAGCGATCTCCAGCTTTTCCTGCATCAGGATCGGGCCGGCATCCATCTTTTTGACCAGACGGAAGATGCTGTTTCCCGTGAGTTTATCTCCGGACAGCAGTGCGGAGCGGATGGGTGAGGCCCCACGATGCCGGGGCAATAGCGAAGGATGAAGATTGATGGCTCCAAAGCGGCAAAGGACGCGCAGGCTTTTGCCCAAAAACGCGCCATAGGAAGCGGTGATGATGATATCCGCGTCTTCGGCAGCGATCCTGGCAATGGCCTCCGAACTGTTGATGTCTTCCGGAGTATAGAGCTCCAGACCCATCTCGCGCGCGGCCAAAGCCAGAGGAGTATCTTCCGGGATCAGCTTGCGTCCTTTGGGACGTGCCGGCTGACTGATCACCAGAGCAATGGTGTGCAAACGCCTTGCTTTCAGCTCTTCCAGAGGCGAAATGGCGAATTCACTGCTACCGGCATAGATAATCTTCATGGTTCTATTCGTAACCCGTGCGGATGTTCACCCCGTCAACTGCGGTGGCTTCGAGGTCTTTGAGTTTGCGCATCACGCGGAGCTTGGCCAAAGTGCCCAGGTGATCGGTAAACACGACGCCATTGAGATGGTCATACTCATGCTGAATCACGATGGCTTCATAGCCCTCGGCTTCGGCTTCCACGCTTTTGCCATCAGGGGTGCTGTAGCGATAGCGGATGCTCTGCGCCCGATGCACATTGGCATAGATATCCGGTAGTGAAATGCAGCCTTCTTCATAGACCTGCTCGCCTTCCTTCTGCAGAATCTCGGGATTGATCATCACGATGGGGTTTTTCTGGACTTCATCGTCACGCGCCCACCAGGGATCGATCACAAACATGCGCTTGTCTTCTCCCACCTGATTGGCGGCCAGGCCCACTCCGTCGCGTTCATACATGGTTTCGATCAAATCCTCGATAAAGGCAGGCAGAGCGGGATCACTGAGATCCACTTCCTTCAGCTTTTTGCGGAGGATGGCGTCCCCCAGGATGCGGATGGGGAGAACTTCGGCCATGCTGCTTTATCCTTCGGTTTTGGTGATATTCAGGATGTTGACGATGGCGGAACGCTGGAAATCCACGCGAACTTTATTCGTATCATCGATCTCGATCACCACGATGTCTTTGTCCGGTTTGATGCTCACCACGCGACCATAGATGCCGCTGGAGGTGATCACTTTGTCGTTTACCTGAAGGCTTTCCAGCATCTTCTGCATTTCTTTCTGACGCTTTTGCTGAGGGCGAATCATCAGAAAATACATGATGGCAAAGAGCGCTCCGAAAAAGATCAGAGAAGAGGCCATTCCGCTCCGGAGGCAGGCTGCGCAGCCGGTGCTGCTTGTAAGATGATATGTATCATTTTTATCTCCTATAATCCAAAGAATCTTGGATAGATGTGTATTAGTATTTGTAATAGGATATTGGCATAAATGCCGGCCAGAACGTCGTCCAAGACCACGCCCCAACCATTGGGAATACGCTGGGAACGGTAGATGGGAAAGGGCTTGGCGATGTCAAACACGCGAAAGAGCACGAAGGCATAGAGCCCGATCATCAGGCTGTAAGGAAGAAAGAGAGTGGCCACAAAGAAGCCGCACAATTCATCGATCACGATGCTGCCGGCATCCTCGCCCAGATAGTGCTCCGCTTTTTTACAGATGTACACGGCTACCAGGCTTAGAGCCATCAGGAAGCTCAGCATCAGGTAACGCGCGGTGCCCATGTAGAGCCCCGAAGGCAGCAAAAGGTAGATGCCAAAGCTGCCAGACTGCCATTGTACCGGGCGCGAAAGGGATATAGCCAATGCCAAAAAAGGCTGGCTGAAAAGAGGCGCTAACTTCAGTTTGCTATTCTTCACAGGCTGATCTGGATATAAGGCTCTGCTTTAATCTTTTGGATCCAATCTTCATAGGCAGTCAGTTGCTTTTGCTGCAAGAGAAAGCCCTGCACTTGCTCGCGCACTTCTTCAAAAGTAAAAAGCCTTTGGGGATGCTCGGTGTCCCGCATAAAGAGATAGAGAACGCCTTCATTTTTCAAGACTTCCGTGGGAGTTCCCACAGGAGTTGCCATCAGAGGAGCGGCAAAAAGCTCCGGAAAATCGCGTTCGCTAAATTCACCCAGGAGGCCGCCATCAGCAGCTGTATCAGGATCCATGGAATGCGTGGAGGCGAGCTCGGCAAAGCTTTCTCCGGCTATGACGCGGTCACGCAAGGTGTTCATCATAGCCATCTCACGCGTTTCGTCATCCTCTCCGGCCTGAATCATCTTCAGAATGTGGCTGGCGCGCACTTCGCCTTCTTTTTTGTCTGTGACCTTTGATGATGTGGTAGCCAAATTGGGTCTGCACCACCTTGCTCACTTCGCCAATGCCCAGCTCAAAAGCGGCATCTTCAAAGGGTTTCACCATCATGCCGCGCTTGAAAAAACCAAGGTCTCCGCCCTGCTGACTGCTGGGGCAATCGCTAAATTCGGTGGCTAAAGTGGCGAAGTCTTCGCCTCTGGAAGCCCGGCTTTGCAGGCTTTGGATCTCGCTCAGGATCGCGGCTTCAGATTCCTCGGAAGGGCCGATCTCACGCAGGATCATGCGCAAATCCCAGGATACGGGCTTCACCGCCATGGAATCCTTGCTGGCTTCATAAAAGGCACGGATTTCGGCTTCATCAACGCGAACTTTGGCAGAAATATGCTTCTCCACCAGCTGTTCGGAAAGCGCGCTATCGGTGATTTGCTCGATGAAATAGGCTCTGAGATCCCGCTCGGTGGTGTTCATCTTGCGCAAGTCTGCCTGAAAAGCAGCGTCATTGGGATATTGCGCTTTGATCTGTCCCATATAGCGATCGGCATAGTTTCTGATCGCGGTTTCGTCCACCGTGATCTTCAGTTCACGAGCTTTCTGGATCATCACGCGGTGATCCACCATGTTATTCAGTACTTCCCGGGGCACGAGCAGTTCTTCACGCACACCGGTGGAGCGCATTTGGTTGATTTGATTTTCGAGATCGGACATCAGAATGATATCCGAGCCCACTTTGGCCACGATGCGATCGATCGCTTCCGCAGAAGCGAAGATGGCTATAAATGCCATCAGGATAATGAGTAAATAGCGTTTCATATCGAGTAAATCCTTTTAATAGTAGTAGATTTTTTGCTGGCTTGCTTTGATCTCCCGCAAGAGCTTTTGATACACTTCTTCCTGACGCTCAAGGATGATGCGGCGACGGATTTCAGCGCGGTGTTCTTCAAAATTGGCTTCGCTCTCGCCCTCTCGGGTCTCCGTGTAACGCAGGATGTACCACGCGTCACCGACGTTGGCGATGCCATATTGCTCCGGCTGCAAGTCACTAACCGCTTGCCAATATAGGGAATCCGCGGAATTGGGAGCCACAAAACCCATGGCTCCGCCCTGGTTTCTGAGCGCTTCATTGGAATGCTGACGCACTGCCAGATTGAAGTTCATACCGGCATTGAGTTGCTGAAGCACGTTTTCCGCGGAAGCTTGTCCTGCAAGCGGATCCGCTGGATGTTATAGAGCTGCATGGGTTTCAGGAAGTCCGCCTGATGAATGCGGAAATAGGAAAAGAGCTGATCCTCAGAGATGCGAAGCTGAGCCAGAGAGCCGGCGATCAAGGCATTTGCCTTCACCTTCTTGGTGGCATAGCTGATGCGCTGCGCCAGGGCAGGATCCTTGTGCAGATCACGCTTTTCGGCTTCCTGGGCCAGTAGGGTGAGATTCACCCAATCCTCCACATAGCTTTTGCGCAGTTGAGGGCTCAGCGCTTCCCATTCCTCCACTCCAAAGGTGGATTTGAAAGCGTCCAGGGTTAGCACTTCTCCATTGACCTCGGCCAGCTTAGCCGAAGTGTCTTGAGCTTTGTCGCATGCCGAAACAAGGAAGATTCCGGCCAGTAACAGGATGATTAAGGTTCTTTTCATAAAAAGGGAGGGGTGTATTTGACCCGAATGTAGGGTGCTTTTTCCGGTGTAGCGCTTTGGGGATGGTGAAACTCGATCTCACCGAAGTCCTTACGTTCAAAAGTGCTCATGATCACGATGCCTTTGGCGTCCTTCTTGCCGGCAGTATAGGCCTGATGATGGGCGTGATATTGATCACCAGGGAGTCTGCCGAGGAGTTGGCAAAGCTCACCAGAGGATAGGCAAAGACGATGGTCTCCATGTTTGAAGTGGCGATGCTTTCCGGCGCTTCCGGTTTTTCTTTGACCAGGAAGGCGCTGGCGTAGTATGATAGCGCGTTCGTCAGATTCGGTTTATCCTTGTCGATAAAGAGCACCAATTCCGCTTTGTTGATATTGGCGCGTTTGAGCTGCTCCGGATCCAGGGTGAATCCATCAACATCCTTGAAGAGTTCATATTGGGGTTGCAAATCCACATACATGCGTTGCGGATTGAAATTGCTGAGTTTCCATTGATTGGGGCTGAGTTCTGCTCCAGGATGGCTGAAGCTGAAGGTCTCTCTGGTGGCATAGGTGCTGAAATCCTTGGGCTCGGTTCCGGCAGCATCCTGATATTTATAGCTCAAGCGACTGCCTTCTGTAGCCCGGGATAGCTTTAGCTCCACAAATCCTTCCGTGCCTTCCGGCAGCTGAATCAGGATATTGAGCCCGGTGCTGTCTGCGTCTGTCTGCCAGCTTCTCAACCAGGCATCTTCCAAAGCCACGCTCAGAGTGTCCGCAGATCCTGCTCCGGATGGAACCGTGAGCGTCGCGAACTCGCTGATGTCTGCTTCCGTCAAGGAATCCGGGTCGGTGTAGCTACGGTTCAGCTTGAATAGCTTCAGATTGAGATCATTGCGCTCCATTGTGGCATCACGACGGTTTAGCACAAACTCCAGCCTGGCATCGGTGATGGCCGGATACTCGCTGAGGGTGGCGCTCGTGGGCAATCCGGTAAAGCGGATCACGGCCTCAGCTTTGGCGCCCTGCCAGTTTCCCACCAGGATGCTCTTGCGGTTTGTGGCGGTGCTCACCAGGGTGTCCGGAGCAAAGCTGTAACCACCCACCAGGGCCAGCTCATCGTTAAAGATCTGAGCGTTCACTTCCGACCAGTTAGTACCGGTCAAATTGTCTTTTTTAGTGCAAGCACTCAGCATGATCGCGAGTGCCAATATCAAGGCGCATAATCTAAAGGTATTCATACATTCTAATCCTATATAAGATAGATTTTGTAATTCAGTAGGTTTAGTAGGCTCTGTGGATATGTCGATAATCGGTCAAGCTTTTTCTTTGGCGCCTGAGAATTGCAGGCACTTAGCGCCGGCTGATAGGCGTGGATAACTTGTGGATAAGTGTGGGGACTTATGCACCACTATCCACACAAAAAAGCTGTAAAGCCTTATCGGGCAAGATATACACGCTTATCCATATAAAAGCTTCCACGATTGTGGATAAGTATAAACGCAAAGTCCCTAAGGCACTCTGTGAATGGTTTTTTTGGAGAACGGGATGGTAATTGACAATTGACAATTGACAATTGAGAATTTTTGACAGCGAAACGTGAATCTGTTAGAGGATTGACAATTGATGATTGAGAATTAGTCGCTGGCTTCGAAGCTCCAGTCCCCAGTCCCCAGTCCCCAGTCACATAATTCTCAATTCTCAATTCTCAATTCTCAATTAGACTAGGCCCTAAGATTCTTAATCATCTGTTCCACCAGGCTGCGGAAGTCCAGATCGTCACGGAACTGGTTTTCGATCAGGCGTTTAGCATGCAGCACAGTGGTGTGGTCTTTGCGGTTATAGTATTCCGCGATGTCCTTCAGAGCCAGGGATGGGATCAGCACGTTGGCCAGATACATCGCCACCTGGCGAGGGAAGGCCACATTGGGTTTGCGGGATTTGTCCATGATCTGAGCTTTGGAGAGCTCAAAAGTGCGGCAGACCTGATCCGTAATGGCATCCAGGGTGATTTCGCGGCTCACTTCGGAGATCATATCAGCCAGGATGCTCTGCGCGATTTCGGGAGTGATATCCTCCGGATTCAGCTTGTTATACGAAGCGTAGGCCAGAATGCGGATCAGAGAGCCTTCCAGGGCGCGCACCGAGGATGATATCTTATCCGCGATATAGGTGAAGGTCTCGTCCGTCAGCGTGATGTTTTCCGGTTCCGCTTTTTTGCGCAGGATGGCCACGCGGGTCTCAAAATCGGGATTCTTCAGATCAGCCAGCAGTCCGCTCTCAAAGCGGGTTACCAGCCTTTTTTCCAGATCAGGGATGTCCTTGGGCGGACGGTCGGAGGTGAGCACGATCTGTTTTTTGTCATCAAACAGCGCGTTAAAGGTGTGGAAAAACTCTTCCTGCGTGCCTTCCTTGCGGGAGAGGAAATGGATGTCGTCCACCAACAGCAGATCGACTTTGCGAAATTTTGCGCGGAATCGGCATTTTATTACCGCGGATGCTCTCGATCATCTCGTTCGTAAAAGCTTCACTGGTGGTGTAATAGATGCTGCAATTGCGCCCTTCGCGCATCACGAAATTGCCCACGGCTTGCATCAGATGCGTCTTGCCCATGCCGCTTTCGCCGTAGATAAACAGCGGATTATAGGTATATCCCGGGCTTTCGGCCACCGCTTTGGCTGCCGAATAGGCAAAGTTATTGTTGCGTCCCACCACGAATTCCTCGAAGTTATAGCGCTCATTCAGCCGCGCGTTCAGGGTCACTTTGTTGCCTTTATCCCCGGGCAGAGCGCCTTTGTTGCCTTCTTCGTGACCGCGATAGGGGTGGGTGACAAACTGAATGTCATAACTCCTGCCATAGAGCGTGAACGAAATCTCCGAAAGCACACTTTTATAGTTCTGATTCAGATAGTTGGCGCTAAACTGAGTGGGCACGCGAATCAAGAGCTGCTTGTCACTCATGTCGATCAATTTGGTATCATAAAACCAGGTTTTGAAGCTCTGCTCGTTGATGTTCTGTTCCAATTTATCCAATATGTTTTGCCAAATATCTTGATCCATAGTTCTCTATCCTTCTATCTAAATAGTATTTATCCACCAAATCGGGGATTCCCGTCTTTATGGCTGTTTAGTCCTTGCATCTTGCGCGTTTTCAATTACTTGAGCAGCTATCTTGGGCTGGGTTTCTACTCCGGGAACCGAACTTATCCACAAACTTATCCACAATCTTGTCTTGATCGCTGTAAAACAAAGGCTTGACCGGGCACGGGAACACCGATTGGCCATGCGAAGTGAGAAAATCTTGAGGCCGTTTTTTTGTCAAGCAGCGAAACCGCCACACCGCAAGAGCTTAGCTGGTGCAATAAATCGGCAATAGGCTTATATGTGGTAAGATAAAGCCTCAATGATGTCTTTCCAGAAACCGACTCTATGTCTGTAACATCCTTTATTAGCAGCAGTTTATCGATCTTGATAAATTAGCCCCTATGGCTGCCCCAGTCCCCCCTCTTTTCCTCGATAGCTCAGGTCTCTTTTACTTTGGGTTCACCTCATAATCCTCTCTTGGTATGAGGAGAACATGGGATGATGTTATAAAAACCATGCCCTGAATCAAGGAGGCATGATGCGGCAAAGTCGCATACGTACTCGGCCTGCGGCCTCGCTCGACACGAGACGTGTCGAATCCTCTGGTTTTCATGTAAAATGCCGTTCCTACGGAACTCAAAACTTAAATGAAAGGGGGGGGCGAACCGCAGTTCGCCCCCAATGATCACCAAGCACCAAGCACCAAGCACCAAGCACTAAGCACTAAGCACCAAGCACC
>JAJOKA010000180.1 GCA_021206555.1 Candidatus Cloacimonadota bacterium
CTTGTAGATATTGTACGTTATTCCTTTGAAGACGATCTCTTCCGCAGCATTTGGAGCGCTTCCGAAGCCGGCTGGGATCTGGTGCTTTACAACAAGAGCGGCAATCCGATCATGATTGATTGGAACAATGCGCGCTATATGGACGTGGACAACATCGGGCACACGGTGTTGATTTCCGGCACCAGATTGTCCGAAAGAGACAAGGATCAAACCCCATCGCTGATCCCCCGTAACGGAAATGTGACCGAAAAGCTGTTTTCGCAACCCACATCTACCAATCACCGATTACCGGGCTGTGGTCAAAGCGTCCACTTCTGCCCATAGATTTCAGCGAGGCACGGCGCTACAAAGACAAACAGATGAAGATCATGATCCCCTTCACCGTAGATGGACTCTCCGCGCAATATGAGTTCGTGTTTACGATCAAGGACGTGCGTCAGGTATCTGCCACGAGCAATCCCTGGTCTTCCTATCTGCTGGATAGGGCTTTGGGCGCAAACTTCTAAATAGCAAAGCTTTCGGGCTGATGTGGACACTCCGCTTCAGCCCTTTTTTTGTTTGTGGGCATCTTTCTTTTGCTTCGCAGCTATGAGTAAGCCTACAGAATCCCGCTTGACACAAAGGGCTGGAGCTTTATCGTAGCTCCAGATTACGGTACAGGAGTGTAACAATGTTTCCCATCAGTTTTGGCAGTGACAATCATAGCGGCATCCATTACACGGTGTTTTCCGCTCTGCAAAAGGCGAATGTGGGCTTTTGCCCGGCCTATGGCGATGATCCTCTTACGCAAAGTGTGCTTTCGGACTTGGAAGCCCTCTTTGGCGGGGATTGCGAAGCCTTTTTGGTGATGACCGGAACCGGGGCAAACGTGCTCTCGCTACAGGCACTTACCAATAGCTTTCATGCCATTATATGTGCCGAAACCTCACACATTAATGTGGATGAATGCGGCGCTGTGCAAAAGTGCACGCAAGCCCGGCTATCTCCCATCAAAACTCCTGATGGCAAGCTTACTCCGGAGTTGATCGCTCCTCGCCTGATGGGGGATCGGGATCAGCATCACTCCCAGTTCAAGATCATCTCCATCTCGCAAAGCACGGAATATGGCACCCTCTATACTCTTGATGAGATCCGCGCTTTTGGCGGATTTTGCCCATGCCCACAAGATGCTGCTGCATATTGATGCGCGCGCCTGGCCAATGCCGTTGCCGCTTTGAACACCACCCTGAAAGGCATGACGCGTGACCTGGGAGTGGACATCGTCAGCTTTGGCGGCACCAAGAACGGCCTCCTGTTCGGTGAAGCGATCATCAGCTTTGTGCCTGATCTCACTGCTGATATGCGCTTCTATCGTAAACAGCTCAATCAACTCTTTTCCAAAATGCGCTTCATCGCGGCTCAGTTCGAGGCCTATCTGGCCAATGAACTTTGGCTGGAAAACGCCCGCAACGCGAACGCCATGGCTCGTCTTTTGGCTTCCCGCCTCAGCGAAATCCCGCAAATCACCATCACCCAAAAGGTGTATGTAAACTCTGTATTCGTGACCATGCCGGCGGCCTGGATCCCGGTCTTGCAGGAGAAGTTTATGTTCTACACCTGGGATGAAGCTCGCAACGAAGTGCGCCTGATGTGTTCATTCAACACGCTGGAAGAGCATATCGAGGAACTGATTATCGCCATCCGGGAGCTTGCGGAATAATCTACTTGCCTGGTAGGTGATCCCGATTATACTGTCTCCAAAAGCAACGACACTGGAGACAACAATGAAGATACTCATACTCTTTTACTCGACTTATGGGCACATCTGGCAGATGGCGAAAGCCGTGGCCGATGGTGCTAAAAGTATAGATAATGTGCAGGTGGAACTCAAACGGGTTCCGGAAACTTTAGGTGATGACATTCTCAAGATGATGGGTGCCCTCGAGGCGCAAAAGGCCTTTGCCGATGTTCCGATCGCCACTGTGCAGGAACTGGCGGATTATGATGCCATCATCTTTGGCACTCCCACCCGCTTTGGCATGATGGCTGCTCAGATGAAAGCCTTTTTGGATGCCAGCGGTGGACTCTGGGCCAAAGGCGCGTTGATCGGCAAGATCGGCAGTGTATTTACCTCCACGGCCACTCAACACGGAGGCCAGGAAGCCACTATTCTCAATTTCCACACCGTCCTGCTGCATCATGGCATGCTGATCGCAGGCTTACCCTACAGCTTTGCCGGACAATCCACGATGGACGAAATCTCCGGTTCTTCTCCTTACGGAGCCAGCACCATCACCGGTGGCGACGGCAGTCGCATGCCATCCAAGAACGAGCTTGATGCCGCCTTCTTCCAGGGCGCGCACATCGCCGGATTGGTAAGCAAACTCAAATAGAAGCAGAGCTTTTCATCAAAGACTCCCCCAAGGGCGGAACCTAGATTCCGCCCTTTCCTTATCTGCCCATGTGGATCTCCCTGCTTGGCCTTTGGTTTATTCCAACATTATCCCATGTTCTCCTCATACCAAGAGGGGAAAATGGGGTAATGCAGAGCTGAAACAGAAGGGAATCAATGAGTGTGAGCACAGATTGAGGGCATTATCAAGCTTGATGGAGGGATATCATTATCTGCTTGACCTGTAGATACTTGTCGCTTTGCGCCAAAGGAATGACACCCCTCAGCCAAAATTTCTTATTGACAGAAAAAGGCCGTCTTTTGAAAGTGCTCCTACTTGGTGTTCCGGAATAGCTCAGCGGTAGAGCGGGTGGCTGTTAACCACTAGGTCGGGGGTTCGAATCCCTCTTCCGGAGCCAGTATTTTTTTTGCCTCACACCTCACACCTCACACCTCACACCTAAACAATCTCAAAAATCAAGCTTTCTCTTTCCTTCTCAGCGTCAGCTATCTGATACGCGTTTTGGATCAGCTTTACTACTTCCTCACCTTTGATTATATCGTTACAATGCAGGATGCCGATCTGATCTCCAGCCTTGATGGTATCCCCGATCTTGGGATAGAGCAGCGCGCCCGCGCTATAATCCAGACTGTCCGAGGTTTTCATGCGTCCGGCTTTGACACGCACCAGGGCATAGCCGATGGCACGGGAATCAATGGCGTGGACATATCCGCTTTGGCTGGCAAGGATGGGCAGCTGATACCTTGCAGTGTCAAAGAGGCTGTAATCCTCTGTCACTTTCGGGTTTCCGCCTTGCGCGGTCGATGATTTCAGCAAATTTGGCCAGGGCTGAGCCATCTTCCACCACGCGTCTGATCATGCCTTCTGCTTCACTAACATCACCGGCTTTGCCTGCCATGATCAGCATTTGCGCCACCAGGGCGGTGGTGATCTCGTAGGTATCCGGCAGGTATTTACCTTTCAGATATTCGATGGCTTCGATCGTTTCCAGAGCGTTGCCCACGGCATGTCCCAAGGGTGAATTCATGTTTGAAAACACCACCTTTACCTTTTGGCCAAAGCTCTCTCCGGTGGCGATCAGATGTTCTGCCAATTCCTTGGCTCTGCGTAAGTTCGGCATAAAAGCGCCACTGCCGATCTTGAGGTCGATCACCAGATACTTCGTGCCTTCGGCGATCTTTTTGCTCATGATACTGGCGGTGATCAGGCCGCGGATTCCACCGTTGCCGTCACATCCCGCAAGGCATAGATACGTTTATCAGCGGGAACCATGGCTGAGGATTGCCCCACCAGGGCATAGCCGTGTTTAATGACCAGGGCTTTGAAGTCTTCCATGCTATACTGCGTATTAAAACCCGGGATGGCTTCCAGCTTGTCCAGAGTGCCACCGGTGTGTCCCAATCCACGTCCGGAGATCATCGGGACATAGAGCCCCAAGGCTGCTGCGATCGGTGCCAGCATCAGTGATATCTTATCTCCCACGCCACCGGTGGAGTGTTTGTCAGCCACAGGCAGGCCTTCATCAAATATGATGCTTTTGCCGCTTTCGATGTAGCTTTTGGTGAGCGCGGCGATCTCCGAGGGCAAAGCGCCCTGAAAATAGAAGCACATCAGCAGGGCGGTCATCTGATAATCAGGGATGGCGTCCTGCAAGTATTGCTGGATGAAATAGCTGATTTCATGCTCGGAGAGCACATTGCCGTCACGTTTCTTGATCAGGAGTTCCACGGGATTGTATTGCATTTTCATATTCCTTTTTAGTTTGATACCAGTTTTTCACGGATGTAGCCGCTGAACATGTCCATTACCCATACCACGAGGGCGATGAGCCACATGATGAGTCCCACGTTCCGCCAGGCCAGCATTGCCTGCTGTTGATATAGCGCCAGACCGATGCCACCGCCACCTACGAAGCCGACGATGGTGGCCATGCGGACGTTGATATCCCAACGGTAGATGGTGAAGGCCAGATATGGCGCCAGGATCTGCGGCGCAACGGCATAACGCCACACCTGGAGAGTGCTGGCACCGGTGGCTTTGATGGCTTCTACGGGGCCGGGATCGATGTTTTCGATCTGCTCGCTATAGAGCTTGACCAATGACGCAATGGAATGAATCCACAGAGCCAGCATGCCGGCAAAGGGGCCGATGCCCACCCACACGCAAAAGATGATGGCCCAGACGATGGCCTCGATCGAGCGAAAGATAGTAGATAGCGTGCGAATGAAGATATAGAGGATGCGGCCGGGGATGGAACCATACATCAGGTTTTTGGCGGCAAAGAAGGAAAGCACAAAGGCAAAGGGGATGGCTAATACCGTGGCCAGGAGTGCCAGATAGATGGTTTCCACCAAAGCAGCCAGCATCGGCACCAGTTCTTCCGGATTGGGATTGAAGATTCCGGCCAGAATGGAGGCGGTGTTTTGTCCCTGAGTCAGAAAAGCCAGAGGTCGCACTTCCACGATCACCCAGGCCATTACTACTGAGAGCAGGATGGCCAGGCCGGCAGTGTATTTCCAGAGTGACTTTACTCCATCCGTGCCCAGGATCTTGGCGGCAAGCGAGCCTTTCAGGGCTATCGTGATCCCTGCCAGAAAAGCAGGCGCGATGAGCACCGCTTCTGCGGGCACCGCTTGCTCAAACGCGCGCAGCATAAGCCAGGCCACGCAGGCTAGCATGTAAAGCCAAATGGTATATTCGATCAAAAGGTATTTTACGTATTTCATCTTCACCGTCCCAAATGAGTCAGGCAATACAGAGCGGATATCACCACGCAAGCCTGATTAAACATGCCTATTCATCACTGAGGTTTTCGTCAAGTGTTTTCGGAGCTGAGCCCGCTGTGATATGCTATGACTATGCCTTATGACTAGAATTGCACCCCAAGTCCCAGGCTCCCAATGGGAGTGACGACCGTCTCTCCATTGACAATGGGCAACACTTCCAAACCCATCTCCGGGGTCAGGTGAAAAACGCTTGCAGAGAGGCGAAAATTGCCTCGGACACCATAATTTGTGGTGAAATAGGGACCATAATGCCGGCCATCGAGGGTCTTCTCAATATTGTTAAATTGAGCTCTGGCGGCCAGGGTCGCGCTAAGATATTTTGAGATCCGATTGGTTACCAGAAATTGCCCCTCTATCCCCCATAAACCGTATTCGTACCGATAGTTAGAGTAGTCATACCTTAATCCGGAGTTCTGGCCACTGGCAATGTATAAAGATGGCAGCACCGAGATAAAGGTCTTTTCATTTTGCGATAGCAGATACTTAACGCCCAGTTTTACATGCCTGCTATCATAACTGTAGGATGAGTAGCCGTCAGCCCAACCGCTTCCACCCCATCCATTACTGTGGGCATGGTTGAACACAATATCAGCTCTTGGAGAGATTCCCACAAGTGCTTTTTACTCCGGGAACGATGGTTTGATCAATGGCATCCGGTTCCTGTTCATCGACGGTATTCGTGTAATATGTATGGGTGATGTCCACGCCGTTGGTAAAGTGGATGGCCCCGCTGATCTTTTTGGGATACAAAGGCACAGCAGTATCCTGACACGCGATGTCCAGATAGACGCAGCCGGAGAGCATCAGTAATGACATCAAAACAAAACACACGCGAAGCATATTCATAAGTTCAAACCTCTTGTTTGCTAGCCTCAAAACATCTCGGATTATGTCAATAAATATCTCAGGTATCACTGGCGGATGACATCCGGTCTGATTGGGCATATATAGCCTTCCAGCAGATTTCTGTTGACAGCAACTGTGGCTGTGATTATCGTATAAAAACGAGATAAATACATTCCATAGGAGGAATTAATGGCCATATACTCAGTAAACGAAGTGATCGAATTTGCCGTTCAAATCGAGAAGAATGGTTACGCTTTTTACCATGAAGCCAGCAAACGCAAGGATCTGGATGCCAAGGCCAAAGAGTTTATCGAATTCCTGCGCGATCAGGAGCTTGATCATGAAAAGACCTTCCTGGGCCTGCGTGACGACGACGACATGCAGAATCTGGAGCTCACTCAGGATTGGGAACTGGTAGCCGAATACTTGAAAACCATCATCGAAGGCCGCATCTTCAACAACGAAGATTCCGCCATCAAGAAAGCTACTTCCGCCAAGGATCTCAAAGAGATCATTGACCACGCTATCTCCTTTGAGAAAGACACGTTGCTGTATTTCCATGCCATCAACGACACCGTTTCAAACCCCAAAGCAAAGCAGGCATTGCGCAGAATAATCAATGAAGAAGTGAGCCACGTGCTCAAGCTCAACGATTACAAAAAGACCCTTTCTTAGCGTCAGCATCCCCAGAGGTTCGCACCAGAAAACGCTATTGATGAGCACCAAGAAAAAGAAACGAGGCCTATTGAGCCTGGCGATCATCGTGCTATTGATGGCCGTGATCCTCACTTACAACCCGGTTTCCGTGCGCTTGATGACGGTGGGAATCGCCGTGTACTACAAGATAGACCCCGGCATTTTCTACCGTCTGATCCGCACTGAAAGCAATTTTCGCAGCTTTGCCGTATCCCGCGCGCAAGCCATCGGATTGGGTCAGATGCAGGAGCGCACCGCGGGATACATCCACAAGGATCATCGCCGGGGCATGCTCTTCGTGCCATACTACAATCTCAAGCTTTCCGCCCTCTATCTGAACTATCTGAAAGGCCGATATCAGGGGAATTGGAGCTTGGTGCTGGCTGCTTACAACTGGGGTGAGACCAATGTCTCGCGCCGCCTGGCCGGACGCAGATCGAAGCGGATAAAGACTACCGTGAGCTCTTCCGAGACATCCCCGAAACCTACAATTACATTGGGAAAATCCTCAGTCCGCGAAAAAAGGCTTGACGGAAATTGGGCTCCCAAACAAAGCTAACCTACAGAAATCAAGAGGAGCGTAAAATGCTGCGTAACCAAAACGGAATCTCGGTATATACCGTCCTTAGTATAATCCTTTTTATCGCCTTGATCTTCGTCCTGGCCTTACCGAACTTTTATAACCTGGACAAAGAGCAAAACGTGGAAGATTGTATTAACAACATGAAAGAAATCTGGGTAGCCGCCATCGACTACGTAAGGGACACAGAGAAGGATTTTGACGGGAATCTGCAAACTCTGCGTAACACCCGCAAAGCCATGGACTCCAGAAGCTACTATCTTGGCTCTGCTTCCTACTGCCCGGAAACTGCAAGACAAAAGAATGATTACATCGTTTTCGGCAAATACGTGGCAGATAAGATCGGCGACGAAGTGAAGCACAACTATGGCGTAATCGTCTATTGCCCAAACCTGGATAAATTCCCCAAACACTTCATTCCCAAGATGTTCTACGAGAACATGGAGCCCACCCAATTGCAGAACTACATGATCGACGATCTGGATTACATCGACAAAGAGACCGGTTCAAACGGAGCTCGTAAGAAAGAGATGATCGAGAAGTATGTGGAAATCTGGAAAACCGATGCCACGGCCTTTGATAAGCGCAAGGAAAGCAGCACTGCCTTGAAAGCGATGCTCTTCCCCGAAAAGTTCGGCATGGACATGTAATGCGCCCAAACCCCTTATTTTTAGCGGATATGAGAGTATCCGCTATTTCTTTGTCAGCTCGATCCCCAAAAAACCAAATTAAGCAGGTATAACATGCAATATCAGGAATTCCTTGATCACATCTATCAGCGTTACTCCGGAAACGTGAAGCTGGAGCTCACCCGCATGGAGGGTTTGCTCAAGGACATGGGCTCACCTCAGGACGCTCTGAAGGGCTTTCACGTGGCCGGCACCAATGGTAAAGGTAGCGTTTGCGCCACTCTGGAAGCCCTGGCCCTGGCGCATGGACATCAGACCGGACTGAACACCTCTCCGCATTTGATCAACTATACAGAGCGCTTTCGCATCAATGGCCAGGAGATCTCCATCGAGGCCATCATGGAAGAGTTCCATCGCCATGAAGCACTGTTCCAGAAGTGGGACGCGTCGTTTTTTGAGATCACCACGGCCATCGCTTTTTCCCTGTTCAGCAAGGCCGGGCTGGATCTGAGCGTGATGGAAGTAGGCCTGGGCGGCAGGCTGGATGCCACCAATCTTTTTACTCCGGATGTAGCGGTGATCACCACGATCGGCTTGGATCACATCAAGACTTTGGGTGGGACAGTGGAACTGATCGCGGCCGAAAAAGCGGGCATCATCAAAGCCGGAGTGCCTCTAGTGATCGGTGATATCGAGCAGTCACCCTTGCAGATCATCCTGGATGTGGCCGCGGAAAAAGCAGCTCCCACTTATCTGTATGGACGCGATTGGGAGGTGACTCTTGGCGCGGATAGCACTGCGGGCATTGAGTTTGACTACCGCTTTGGAGGATTCAGCTTCATTGGCCTCAAGGCAAACCTGATGGGCGAGCATCAAGCTCTGAATCTTGGCGCGGCCATCACAGCCTACATCCTATATTGCCAAAGTCATCAAAATGCCCATCGAAGAAGATAAGATCAGACGTGGCATTGCCAGGATCAATTGGGCCGGACGCATGCAGGTGCTCAGCCAAAAGCCTTTGATCATCGTGGATGGCGCGCACAATGTGCATGGCGTCAAAGCCCTGATCCGCACTCTGGACAAGGTGTTTCCGGATCGGCAAACTCAGCTTTATTCTCTCCATTCTGGCCGATAAGGACTATTCGGAAATGATCCATCTCTTCTGCGGGAAAGCAGCACAAATCTATGTGGCTCAAAACAAAAGCGATCGTGCCGCGACTGCGGAAGCGCAAAGCAAAGCCGTGGCCAAATGCGGATTGGAAGCGATTGTGTGCCCCAGCGTGGCAGAGGCCTTGAAGCTTGCCTTGCTGGAGGCCGGTGAGGATGGCGTAATCGTTGCCGGAGGTTCACTTTACACCGTGGGTGAAGTGATCTCAGCCTATGGGGGATTATGCGCAAAGAAATTGAACTGTATCTCTCCCATATCCTGCCACTTCTGGCCCAACGCGGGATCGAAGTAGTAAGACAGGAAGAGATTTCCTATGGCTGGCAACTGAGGCTGGCACGTGGAGCGGAAACTGCAAATATCAACATCTATTTCTCTGTCAAACGTGGCCTCAGCACCGTGATAGGCGGCTCACCCACAGGCATCCTCAAAGCAGAGCTCAGCACTTTGCTGATGGGAGAAAACCCTGTAGCAGAGAGTCCCCTGCCGGCAATGCACACCTGGCATAGCTGGATCGGCAGTGATGAATGCGGTAAAGGCGATTACTTCGGTCCTCTGGTGGTTTCCTCCTTCTACCTCAGGCGTGAGCAGGAACAAAAGCTGCTGCAGCTTGGGGCTTGCGACAGCAAAACCCTCAAGGATGAACGCCTGGTCAAGATCGCCAGGACCATCTATCAGGAGTTTCCCGGTCAGATGAACTGCCTGATCCTGAAGAACCCACGCTACAATGAGCTCATCTCCGGTTTCAAAGAGCAAAACCTCAACCTCAACGACCTGATGGCCTGGGCGCATGCCAAGGCTATCACCGAACTGAGGAGTAATTGTCCCGATTGCGAGGGTATCCTCATCGACCAGTTTTCCAAAGCCCAAAAGGTGAAAGCGCGTCTCTGCGCCAAGGACAAAAGCCTGAACGTGGTTGAACGCACCGGAGCGGAGCGCGATCCCGCGGTTGCCGCAGCCTCCATTCTGGCCCGTTATCAGTTCCTGGAAATCCGCAAAAGCATGGATAGGCAATTTAACATGACATTTCCCCTCGGGGCTGCGCATGGCGTGATCCCCGTCGCAAAAGCCTTCGTAAAGAAGTATGGAGCAGAACGCTTGGGGCAAGTAGCAAAGCTGCATTTTAAAACTACTCTCAAGGTACTGAGTGCTTAGTGGTCAGTGCTTCGCTTTGGTTTTAGTTCCTGAACACCTCATAATTCCTTCATGCCAAGAGGAGATTATGAGGAAAACCAGGAGCAAGGAAAAGCCGAATGAAGCAGGATCAAGTCTGTTATCAAATAGCGACTGACCACGAAAAACCTTGACGAATAAATCACTTCAATCCTAACTGCATTGATAAGGGAATTGCTTTTTAAAACCACAATCTGGAGGAGATATGAAATATCTCGATCTCGCCATGAATGCGGCCACCAGTCTCGGTGCTGAATATGCCGATATCCGCATTCAAAAAACCACTGATGAGGTGATTTACCTGCAAAATCTAAGCCTCAAACACGTCAATACCGGCATCATCAATGGCTATGGTATCCGCGTCTTCAAAGATGGAGCCTGGGGTTTTGCCCATAACAATGTGTTCAGCGATGAAGCGGTGCTGGCCACGGTGGAACGCGCCGTCAAGATCGCCGAACTCTCGGCCACGGTCAACCGGAAGAAGAAGCTGCGCCTGGCTCCGGAACGCAGCTATATCGCCACATACAAGACTCCCGTCCAGATCGATCCCTTTGATGTTCCGCTTTCGGAAAAGGTGGATCTGATGATGGAAGTGAACCGCACGATGATGGCCTTTGAAGGCATCCGCAGAGCGAGCTTTTATCTGATCATGCACAAGGATGAGAAGCTCTTTGCCTCCACTCTGGGCACCAGACTGGACATCACCTATCAGTTCATTGATCCCATGATCACGGCCACCGCGGTCACCGATACGGACAGTCAATCCCGCACCTTTGATGAAGGTGGACGCGCTGTGGGTTGGGAATGGGTCTTGAGCCTGGATCTGATCGAAAAAGCCAAGCAGATTGCCGAAGAAGCTTTGATCAAAGTGAAAGCGGATAATCTGGGGCCGGAACAGCGGCGCAGCTTGATCCTGGATCCCAATCATCTGGGACTCACTATGCACGAATCCGTAGGCCATCCCACCGAGCTTGATCGCGTTTTAGGCTGGGAAGCGGACTATGCCGGCATCTCTTTTGCCACTCCGGAAAAGCTGAAAAACTATCAATACGGTAGTGATATCGTGAACTTCGTGGGAGACAATACTCTGGCCGAAGGCCTTGCGACGCTTGGCTTTGACGATGATGGCGTGCCGGGACAGAAGTGGCACATCATCAAAGACGGTATCCTGAACGAATATGGCAGCACTCGCGACACCGCCATGGAGATAGGATTGAACTATTCCCGCAGGCTGTAACAGGGCTACATATTACTATGATCAACCCATCAACCGCATCCCCAATCTCTATCTTTTGCCCGGAGTAAAACCCTTGACTCCCGGCGAATTGATTGCCGATACGGAAGATGGCGTGTATATCCAGGGCCGAGGCAGCTTTTCGATCGACCAGCATCGCGTGAACTTCCAGTTTGGCGGTGATTTCTTTTGGGAGATCAAGAATGGCAAGCTGCATCGCCCGCTAAAGAAAGTGCTCTACAAATCCTGTAATCCCGAATTCTGGAACAGCTGTGATGCCATCTGTGATGAACGTTTCTGGCGTCCTTTCGGTGTGGTGAATTGCGGCAAAGGTCAGCCTTCGCAAACAGCCCGCATGACGCATGGCTCGGCTCCGGCACGCTTCAGAAACATCAGAGTGGGAGGTTCCCAATGACCATCGAACAAATCGAACAATACGTCAAAAAACACTGCACGGCAGATGATTACGCGCTATATACCGATATCAACGAGAGCCACGAAACCCGCTTTGCCCAAAACAGTATTACCCAGCATATCGCGGGGCCCATGGTGAACATCAGCCTCAGGGTCAGCTTTGGCACCAAAAGCGGCTCTTGCAGAGTAAATCAGGCTACTGAGGAAAGCCTGGACTTCCTGGTGAAAACCGCTGAAGCCATCGCCAAAATGGCCCCGGAAGACCCTGAACATATGCCCAGTGCCGCTATGCAGGAGATTCCTAAAGTGCAAAACTGCAGCGAAGCTACCCGCGCGCTAAAGCCTGAAGCAATGGTGGACATCGTGCAAAAGAGCATTGATAAAGCACTTGCTCTGGGTGCGACGGTCTCCGGTATGTGCGAGCGTCACATCGAAAGCAGCAGCATGTTTACCAAAAACGGCTTTCGGGCTGAGGATTGCAGCAGTAGCTTTGGCCACTCCATGACCCTGAAGAAAGACGAAGTGGAAACCAAGGTGAGCTTTGAACACAAGGACTTTACACCCTTCAATCTGGACGAGGAGTTTGGTCGTCTGGCCGCTCAGGCAGAAGCGCTGAGCAGCATGCAAGGCTTTGATCCCCAGAAGATCGCGGTGATCCTGCGTCCGGAAGCTTTGCAGGAAATGCTCTGGTTCCTGGGCTGGGCAATGAATCGCCGCCAATCGGATGAAGGGCTTACTCCCTTCACCAGAAAGCTGGATCAGCAATTCTTCGGCGAGAAGTTCAGCATGTATTCCCACTCTCAAACGCCCTGAGATGCTGGCCGGTCCTTATGACTATGAAGGCGTGTCGCCAAAGAGATTAGCTGGATCGAAAATGGCATCCTCAAGGCTATGCCGACGAACCGTCATTGGGCCAAAGAAGTGAAAACCGAAGCGCAAAGCATGTATAATATCTACATTCCCGGCGGAGACATTAGTGAAGTCGATATGATGAAGATGGTTCCTCGCGGACTGATCATCAATCGCTTCTGGTATATTCGCCATGTGGACATGAAAACCGGGGAATTGACCGGAATGACGCGCGACGGAGTTCTGTATTTTGAGGATGGTCAAGTACGCCATGCCGTAAACAATCTGAGGTTCAATGAAATCCCCCACGATATGACCCGCAGGATACTGGCACTGGGGGCAAACAAGCTATCATCACCTTCGATAAACGTGCCCACAATGCTGATTGACAGCTTCAATTTCGTGGATAAAACCTCATTTTAGAAAAAATGTGTTGACAGAAAAGTGAGTATTTAAACAGAGTAAAAATCAGATGCGATTCAACATTCCCATGCGCCCATTCCTTGTGTTTTCGGGAAAGCCCAAGAATGTTCGATCCCGAAAAAAACATAGGAGACCGACATGGCCGACAAAACTATTATCTGCTGAGACTGCCAAGGCACACATGGGGATAGG
>JAJOKA010000005.1 GCA_021206555.1 Candidatus Cloacimonadota bacterium
ATCAGGCATTGGCGCAAGTCTCTGATCCCACTGGTATCACACATCATTCTGATCACGGATGCCAGTACTGCTCATATCGTTACCTCGAAAGACTATCACAAAATGGGATGGAAGTGAGCTTTACCGGCAAAGATCACTGCTATGATAACGCTAAAATAGAACGCTTCTTCAAGACAATCAAGTATGAATACGGGCTGAAAAGCGTTCTTAAGAGTAAGAAATTGGCCAAATCTCTGATAAAGAGTGCCATTTACGACTATAATCATAACCGGATTCACTCGTCTTTGAGCTACATGACACCTTGTGAGATCTATGATGCCGCATAAACATCATCACCCGCAAGCATCCGTTAAGCTTATGCAAAATAATACCTTGACAGCATTGAGCCGCCAGCAAGAATTGTACTGTCCGGTGAAACGGAAGCAGGCTCTGCTGGGGAGCAACCTGCCAGGGATAGCCGGATCCGAAATGAGTTGGAACAGTATGGGCATGTTCTTCGGATCATGTCCCAACTCATCATTTTGGCCATACCTAAAAAAACCCAAAAATATGTCCGCAATTTCAGGATACTACACCTCCTCCCTTGGACTTCGTAGCGAAGCGGAGGAGTTCAAGCAGCGTGCATGCCTTCCACCCTTGGACTTCGTAGCGAAGCGAAGGAGTTCAAGCAGCGAGCATGCCTTCTCTGTTCTCTGTTCACTCTTCACTCCCCCCATTCCCGCTGTTTGAAGTCAATGCCGCCCAAAGATCAAGGGCTACTCTGATCCGAGCTGTAACTTCAAGATTCATCGGCTTGCCCGAATCAATCAAGCGGCATTAACTCCAAAGTGCCTCCCTTGGAGTCATCAAGCGGCATTAACTCCAAAGAGACCTCCCTTGGACTTCGTAGCGAAGCGGAGGAGTTCAAGCAGCGAGAATGCAGATCAACCTTTCATTGTTCCCCGATCTCGCTGCTCTAAGTCCATGCTGCCCGAAGTTCTCGAGCTTCCTGTAGTATATCGTAGCTCTTAAGTTCAGTCGCCATTCAAACCATAATAAGCAGCATGAACTCAGAGGGTGGCAAGCGTATTATCTGCTCAGATCCGTTTTATCATCGATGGCTTTGACAAATTCTACCAGTAGTTTCACCGCGTGATCGAGGTCGCTGAGGCTGATCACTTCGTTGGGCGAGTGCATATAGCGATTGGGAATACTGAGCACGGTGGTGGCCACTCCTCCGCGTTGGGCATGGATGCCATCCGCGTCGGTGCCTGTGCGGCCGGCTGCGATCTCAATCTGAAGCGGAATCTTGTGTTTCTTGGCCAGATCACGCAGCAAAGCATTGACTTTGGGATGCACAGCCGCGCCGATCGTTAGTGTAGGCCCTTTGCCCAGGCTCACGTCGCCAAAGGCACGTTTATCCACACCTGGGATATCGGAAGTAAAGGTGACGTCCACAGCGATGGCAATATCGGGGCGGATCGTGTATGAGCTGGTGATGGCGCCCTTCATCGTGGTTTCTTCACCCACGGAGGCCACGGCAAAATAGTGGGCCTTGAGCTGAGTCTTGGCCAGTTCCTTCATTACGGCAGCGGCAACGTAAACTCCTACCTTATTGTCTGTGGCCTTGCTAACGATGCGATCCTCAGAAAGCTCCTCAATATGGCTATGATAAGTCACTATGTCACCGATGCTTACCTTGCTTTCAGCGTCAGCTTTGTCTTTGGCACCGATGTCCACCCAGAGGTCTTCCAGCTTGAGTTTGGGGGCATCTCCCTCACCGCGCATCATGTGCACGGCTTTCTTACCGATGATGCCACGCAACACGGAGCCTTCGTGATGGATGTCCAGGCGCAAGCCAGGCAAGAGATTGACATCGAAACCACCCAGAGTTTTCAGATACAGATATCCGCTCTCATCGATGTAGTTTACCATAAAAACCAATCTCATCGGCATGGCCGACGATCATATCTTCTTCTCTCCGCTACCGCGTTTGAAGGCGATCAGGTTGCCGTTGATATCGCTGGAAATGTCATCACAACTGCCTTTTAGGAACTTCCTCGTGATTTCCTGCGCGGGAGCTTCAAATCCCGAAGGACTGGGCACAGCGAGCAGTTCGTAGAGATATTCTTTGTTTTTTGCTTTCATCAGGGCTTCCTAACAGTTGTTGGCTTCTTCGTCGGCAAAGGGATTGAGGGTCTTTTTGACCACCGGTTTTTCGTGAGGAATCAGACACAGAAATTTCAGGGTGTCATCTCCCACATTCTTGAAGGCATGCATCATGCCCGGATCCACATACATTATATCATGTTCGGCAAAGGGAATGTCCCCACGCTCGGTGATCAGAGCACCTTTACCGGAGAGGCAATAGAGTTCATGCTCCCAATCGTGTTGATGATAGGGAGTGTGACCGCCGGGAGCCACTTCAAACATGCGCATGGCAAAGTTTTGGAGCGCGTCTTGTTGACTGATCAGCCAGCGGATTTTGGCACCTTTGGCACCTTCCACATCTACGTCTTCGAGTTCCACGTTGTCAAAGTGTTGCACTTTCATGGATACCTCCTGTTTCTTCTTTTAAAGAAAGTATAAATGCCTTGGCAGCTTTGTGCCACAAAATTGATCGGGATCGCCTCCACCACCCTTGGACTTCGTAGCGAAGCGGAGGAGTTCAAGCAGCGACCCCGCTGTTTGAAGTCAATGCCGCCCGAAGATCGATGGCTACTCTGAACATATCTGTACGTTCAGAATTCATCGGCATGTATAAACAAACATAGCGGCATTAACTCGAAAGAGGTAAGCGGCATGAACTCATCAATAGTCGTAGATATCGAAATAGCTGGAATCACGCACAGCCTCAGGGCCTTTGGAAAGGGTCAGCTTGACTGTTGTGCGTTTCTCGACCTTAGAGCCGGACATTGGCGTGGAACGCATCACGGTGTTACGCGGCTCGGTATCGCTATATAGAGAATCCACCACACTGAAGCGCAGATCATAATTGCGCAGAGTGATGAGCGCTTCCTGATAGCTGAGGCCGATCAAGCGCGGCACATCCACCATTTGCTGCTTTACTGACCACCAGATACACCGTTCCGTCCTCTTTGAGTTCGGTGCCTGGTTTGGGCGTTGTCCAAGACCTG
>JAJOKA010000101.1 GCA_021206555.1 Candidatus Cloacimonadota bacterium
TACTGGGGTTGACAGCAGACTTTTCGAAGCTTTGGCTGCACACTTTTTGGCCACGGATATTATAGATATCCACATTCAGTGCGGGTAAGGGTTCAGAGCTGCGATGCTTGAGCTGCACGCGTCCCTGGATATACATGGCGATGATATCCAGAAATTGCTGATTGGGCGTGGGAGGATCACTCTCCATCGTGCTGAAGACCAGGGGCGTTCCTGCGCTCAGAAAATCCAAACGCAGATCCAGATCACGATGATTGATACTGAGATCTCTGATATCCAACTGCGAGGCATTACGCAAAGTCACTCCGATACCCTCACTACCATCATTGTAGCCGCTACTTTCGATTTTCAGCTCTTCCACGGCCAGCATGCGGTCAAAGACTTCTTCCAGAGTGTCGATCCAGAGCCCGCGGTAGCTTTGATAGTAATCCAGCATGGCAAAGCGGTCATTCACTTCGTCACGGATCTGCAAAGTGCCGTTGGGCAGCGTCTCATAAAAGGGGATCAAGGATGATGTTTCGGTGAAGAAAAAGTGGGTATAGACCACGCAGAGGCCGTTTTCAGTAAGCAATTGATCCAGGTTCTCAGGAGTGAGCTGATGCTTCATATCGCTGAGATACTGGGTGCCAGTGGCTTCCCAGGTGCCCATCATGGTGCGGCCATAGAACCAGACGGGACGGGTGAGGGCGTCAAACTCATATAGCCGGTGGGGCAAGCGCCAGGGCTCGGTGAATGAATTCATGGGATTGGTATATTGCGCGTCTCCCAGCCAGATGTAATCCACATTGGAATCGTTGATGGCACCCAGGCTAAAATACTGGGATGCAGGATTCCAGCCTTCCACGCAGACGCAATCGGGATTTGCTGCCCAGGAATGATCGATCCAGGTGCGGATGTTAAATTCCGTCATGTCATGCACGAGGTTCTGATAGGTGTTTTCGGCGATGTCGGCATAGCTGCTGTAGGTGTGATAACCGATGGTGATGCCATGGTTTTGCAGTTCCCGCCAGAGCGGGGCAAGCACGGCCTTGGAAGCTCCGAAAACGGTGTTGGTGAGTTTGAGGTTATTGGCGATAATCCCTTGCGTAAGTATTTGGGACTGGTCACATCACTGCTGCCAAAGAATACCGAGCGCATGCGATCCGGGCTCTCGCCATCCGCATCGTTAGTGATCACCAGAGCGGCATCCTTATCCGCAGGCCAGCGCTTGATCTTGAGGATCACCGGTTCGTCTTCAAAGATCAGGAAGCTGTAGTAGTTCGTGTCTCCGGCATGGCGTTTCATGGTATCGGTGAGCGCGTCGAAATTGCCGGTATTCATGTTGTAGCGTCTGGCAAAATGCAGCGCGTTATCATAGAGATGCACGCGGTCTTCGGCAATCCAATCCAGATTGGCACAGCCTTCATAGTTTGATCCGATCAGCCAGAGCGAGGTTTCGGGAAACACATACTGGATGGCACGATCGGTAAAGGGATAGAGGTTTTTGTTCTGCGCAGGATCACCGCTAAAAATGGCATCCGGCCCACGCAGGGCATAGGACGGCTGCTGCTGAGTGAAGTTAGTCTTGATGGCTAAATCCCGGATAAAGAGCGTGTCGTGATATTCCGCAAAGAGCTCCACCTGTTTGGCCGGCACATGGAAATGTCTGTTTTCGCTTACTCTGATTCTCAGATCCACCGAGGGATGGCTGTAGCTGATGATCACGCTGTCGGCATAGGTCTGGCTGGAGGAAGAAAAACTGAGGTCGTGATGGGTGTTTCCTGCTTCGCGCAGGGTGACTTGGGGATCCAGACGGAAGCGGATGCCGTTCAATTGATACACGCCATTGCCGGCATACCAGGGTTGAGCGCTCATCAAAGCCGGCAGAGCGATGATCAGCAAGATAATGAATCTACGAAGCATTGGTTCCTCCTTCAGAAGTGATGCTTTTGCCCAGAAGATAGCGTTGTTTCAGCTTCTTCAGATCAGCGTATTGCGATAAGATCAGACCCATCAGGGTGAGGGTCAATCCCAGAATTGTTCTCAAGCCGATGGCATCTCCCAGGATGAAATAGGCCAGCACGATGGTGAAGATGGGGATCAGATTGGTAAAGACATTGGACTTTGCCACGCCCAGACTGCGGATCACATCCGTGTATAGCACGAAAGCTCCGATGGTGGCAAAAAGACTCATGGCCACGATGGTGATCAGCCCCCGGGCCGAATGGGTCACCGAGAAGAAATGGGAGCCATCGATCAATAAAAACAAGGGAAGAAAATAGACGGCGCCAAAGAGGGTCTGGTAGGCCACGATGGTGAGCGTGCTGTATCTGAGGGTGAGCGGACGCACAGTGAGGCCATAACCCACAGCGCCAAAGATGGCCAGGGCCAGGAACATGATGCCAGTGAAGGTGGCTCTGAGTTCTCCACTGCCCACACTCATGATCACTACTCCCAGACAGGAGAGGATGATGCCCAGGATCACAAATACACTGATGCGTTCTTTGAGAAAGAGCCAGGCACCCACAGCTGCGAAGATCGGGATCGTGGCAATGATGATGCTGCCCATGGAACTGGAGACATAATGCATGCCGTTGCCCTCGCCAATGAAATAGAGGAAGGGCTCAAAGAAGGCTATCAGCATCATGCGCCAGATGTCCTTGCGCTCCAGCTTCTGCCAGTGTTAGCTGAGGTCATCAGGCAAAAAGCAAGACTGTCGCCAGGATCAGACGCAGAAACACCACTTCATAGGTACGGTAGGTTTCGTAAGCAATCTTGTACCAGACAAAGGTGATCGCCCAAAAGAACATCGCTCCGATGGCTCTGAGATAGGTAACCCACAGTTTCATTTAGATAAAGCCCTTCACTTCGTCGCCTCCGGCAATCTGTTTGAGTTTGCCACCATCATTGATATCCCGGCAAGGGCCGGCTTCGATCTCGGCGCTGTCTGTGTAACCACGCATTTCCCAAAAACCGGGAATATAATGCTCCATCAGCTCGATCTTGACTATGCTTTTGGCTGATTTATAGCCCCAAAGATAGGGAATGAAGCCACGCAGAGGGCCGCCGTAATCCTCGCTCAGGTATTCATCATCAAAAGCCCAGGCCAAAAGAGACTTCTCTTTGAGCGCGATCTCCAAGGGGATCGAGGTGTCATAGACCAGGCCGACCGACCAGAAACGGATGTAATTGCAGGAAGGCTGCATCTGCACCTTTTGCAGAATGTCCGAAATCCGGATGCCCGTCCAGGAGCCAAATACCGACCACCGGGTAACGCTGGTAAGGCGTCCTTCCACAGTGGCTGGCTGCATTTTGAGCAGATCCTGCCAGCTGAATGTCTGGGGAGCAGCACAGGCTCCCACTATGTCCAAAGTCCAGTTTTCCCGATCCAGCTTGCCGGGATGGCCTTCTGCCCAAAAAATTGGCGTGTTCATGGCTGCGAGCTTATTCATCAATATCTCCAAGGTGTTCAATGATATCGGTGGGACGCACACTGTAGCTGTGCCTGCTTCGGGATAGGCGTTCAGCAGTCTTGCCCATTAAGAGCGAAGCGCTGCATACAGCCTTGGTCTGACTTAGCTGTTGCGCGGCAAAAGAAGCGATGATGCCGCTCAAGACATCGCCACTGCCACCGGTGGCCAGAGCGTCATTTCCGCTTTGCAGCAGGATGACCCGATACTGATCCGCATAGATGCTGCAATGGTCTTTGAGCAGCAGAGCGCACTTGTGTTGCCGGCGAAACTGATCCACGTGCATGATGATGTCCTGATTCAAAGTATCCATGTCGATGCCCAATAAACGACAGAATTCACCTTTGTGCGGAGTGAGAATGATGCCGTCTCGGTTCAGATATTGCTTTAGCTCAGGGTGCATCGCGATCAGAGTGATGGCATCAGCATCTACCACGGTGGGCACCTCGCTGCATCTAAGCACGGTTTCCAGCACTTTCAGAGCATAGGGGTCTAATCCCATGCCCGGCCCCACAACGATCGCTGTAGCGGCTTTCAGGGCGCTTTCCAGAGCTTTGGGATCGGGCTGGCCATCTTTGGTCTCAGGGATGGCCCTGGGCATGATCTCCATGGGATTGGCGTAGTAATGCAGGTTTTCTTTGCGACTGTAGAGATAAACCAGACCTGCACCGCTTTTCAGAGCAGCTTTTGCGCTCAGCATGATGCTGCCTGGGTAGTCCACACTGCCACCGATCAGAAATACCTTGCCGAAGCTGCCTTTGTGAGCATCAATAGGGCGTGAAGGAAGGATAATATCTACATCATCAAGCATATAGTAGTCTATGCCAAGTTTATATTCCAAAGGGATGCCGATCTTGACCAAATGCAGTTTACCGCTGTGTTTGCGACCTTCCGCCAGGAAGTGTCCCAGCTTATACTCTTCGATGGCGATGGTGGCAGTGGCCATGATCCCGGATCCATTGCCGGTATTGGCGTCAATCCCGGAGGGGATATCGATGGCGAGCTTGGGACAATCCAGCTCGTTGATCCTGCTTATCAGCTCATCAAGGCTTGGGTCCAGTTCTCCTTTGAAGCCAATGCCAAACAGGGCGTCGATGATAAGGCCGGGATTCGTGTCTGCGATGTCATCAGCATTGGTAGATTCAAAGATCGGGATGGCCAGTTGGCGACAACGCTTGAGGTTGCTTGAGCTTTCCGGGCTCATCCGGCCTTTTTGAGGTAGCATCAGCATCACAAATATACCAGAGGCATATAGATGACGAGCGATCACCATGCCGTCTCCGCCATTGTTTCCGTTACCACAGAGGATTAGCACCTTTTTTGAGAGGGCAGACTGGTATTCCCTCAAGATGATATCAGCACAGCGGGCACCGGCAGTTTCCATCAGTAGTTCGGATGGAATGTTCAGCTCTTTGATGGTGCGGGCATCGCAAGCCTGCATTTGTTCACGCTTCAGAAGGTATTTCATGCTTTCCCCTTTTTAGGATGGTTTGTCCTTAGTTTGATCTCGATCGTGGTGCCTTCGCCCAGGGCGCTTTCCAGCACTCGGATCTTGCCTTCGTGGTACTCTTCGATGATGCGTTTGGCGAGGCTGAGTCCCAAGCCCCAACCGCGTTTCTTGGTGGTCACACCGGGATCAAAGATCTTCTTCCATTGGTTGCGGGGAATGCCTTTGCCTTCGTCCCGGATGTGAACATAGACGAAAGGTTCTTTGTGGGTGGCGGTGACGATGATGTTGCCGCCCTTGCCGGTCATGGCATCCACGCAGTTTTTGATCAGGTTTTCCAGAGTCCATTTGATCAGTTCCAGATCCATCAGCACTTCGATGCCATCGATCTTGCTGATCAGATGGATGTCAATGCGGGAGCCCAGATGGGGCATGCGGTTGCGGAAGTATTCCACGGTGTCATATAGAATCCTGTGCAGATTATGCGGTTCCAGCTTGGTGATGCTGCCCACTTTCCCAAAGCGGGAAGCGATGTTTTGCAGATGCTTCAAGTCCGCACGCATAAAGTCCAGAATCTGAGACATATCTGGGCGTTTCACGCCCTCGGCGGGCTTTCGGAGATATAGTCTATCCATCCGGTGAGGGAAGTGATGGGCGTGCCAAATTGATGCGCTGTTTCTTTGGCCAGACTGATCCACAGCGTGTCCTTCTCACTGCGTCTGATCAAAAGGAAGCCATAGCTGCCAAAGAATACGACCATCACAGCCAGGATCAGCTCCAGAATGAAGATATAACGGATGTAGGACAGCGATTGCGGACTGGTGAAATAGATGAAGCCCAGGGAATCCGCCTCGTTGGAAAGCGGAATCTCGGTCATATTTTGCTGCTTTTGCAATAGCTCATACTGCCGCTCCATGGAGAGCGATGCGAAACGCACGCTTTCGGGGATGTTCACATTGCGCCAGAAGAGGGGTTCGCGAAAGCGATCGGTAACGATGATACCGTAGTCTATCTTCTTGGTAAACTGCTCGAAGGAAACGGGTTTGGCATAGAAAGCAAAGCCGGTGAGCACGGTCTCATCCACCAGAGGGGTTTGGATCATCTGATTCATGAGTTCTCCCAGCTTTAGCTGAGAGGCCACGCTCAAATCCTCATAGAGGCTGTCAATCGCTACCGGCACATTCTTCCAGACCACAGGTTGCAATGCGGCATCGGTGATGATCACGGGGATGGGATTTTCCTGCATGAAGTCTGTGGAGATATAATCCCAGAGTTGCTGCTGAAAGTCCCGCTTAGCCGTGAATTGCAGATATTTGGCGCTCACCTCCGTGAGCAATTGGGAATACTTCTCCGCTGCTCTCAAGTAGCCGTCCGTATAGGCGATATACTGCGCAAAGATGCGAGGCACAAACTCCTGCTCCTGCCTGGCTTTCTGGATCAGAAACTGCGTATAGACGGCAAAGAAGATGAAGATCGAGATTGAGGCAAAGATCAGATATAGCCTCAAGTTGTGGTAGCGGTTACTGCTTCTTTGCGGTTTCCCAGTGGGTGTCGAGCTCTTCAAGCTGGCGGCATGAATATCTCCTTTTCGATATTGCTCTTCCACATAGCGGAAGCGTCGGTAGAACTTCGCGGTCGTGCTGTTCAAAGCTGCTTCTGCGTCAATGCCCAGCTTGCGGGATAGATTGACCACGGTGAACAATAGGTCTCCCAGTTCATCCATGATCGCGTCCTGATCTTCTGCGGCTAGGGCTTCATAGAGCTCTTCGCGTTCTTCATCGAGCTTGGCCAGGATGGGCTTGAGATCCGGCCAGTCAAAGCCCACGGATGCGGCTTTCTCCTGGGTGCGTTGCGCTTTGATCAAGGCCGGAAGAGCCCGGGGAATACCATCCAACACGCTTTCGCGGCTCTGCTTTTCCGCTTTCTTGATGCGTTCCCAATTCATCTTCACCCCTTCCGCGCTCTGAATATCCAGATCACCAAACACATGCGGATGCCGACGCACCAGCTTATCCACGATGGCTTCCAGCACGTCAGAGATCTGAAAAGCTCCTTTCTCGGCAGCGATCTGAGCCTGAAACACGATGTGCAGCATGAGATCGCCCAGCTCTTCGCGCAGCGAGTCATCGTCCTTATCCTCAATGGCTTCCACCGCTTCATAGAGCTCTTCGATGAAGTTTGGCACCAAAGACTCCGGGGTTTGTTTGATATCCCAAGGGCAGCCCTTATCCTTGTCCCTGAGGGAGGCTACCACATCCACAAGTTCTTTGAATCTATTCATTTAGTTTCCTTTAATAGTAGTCTTTCGCTGTTACAGACAGCATTGATCGCGGCAAAGATGATCCAGATATGATGATTCCAGCGGATGGAACTGGGCAAAGCTGAAGCGGGAATGAACATAAGCAGTACCCAAAGATAGGCCAGATTCAGATTGCGCTCGCGGCCTTCGGATGCCTTGTAGCGCAGCCAGAGCAGCCACAACCAACGCAGATAGATATAGACGAATGCGGCCAGGATCAGGATGCCGTAATTGCCCAGGATCTCCAGAAACCAGTTATGCGCGTTGGTGATGCCCGCTGTGCGATATTCCCGGTCAGTTATCCATATAATGCTCGAAGTTCCCACCCCCAAGCCCCATAAAAGCGCTTCCCGCATGTGAGATCGATAGTCTCGATCCACCAGTTGCCTACGTATCTTCAGCGAACTCATATGCGCGGATTCCGCCTCTGTGCCAAAGCTCTCAATCTCCCTTTGCACCAGCTTCCAGCCCAGTTTCATGCCCGGTGGCGCGTAGCGAAAAAAGGCCATCACAGCCAGCAGGATCACCAGCACGGTGATGAGTTTGGTTTTGACAGAGCTATTCAGCAGTCCCACTGCCAAGAGCATAGCTCCAGCAGCCAGCATCGCGATGCGCGCGCCTTGCACGGTGATGATCACCAGGATTAACAATGTAGCCCCGGCCACCGCAAGCTTCAGCCAGGCATGGCGATACAGCTTGGGCAGAAAGAGCAGGCAGGGCATGA
The DNA here is from genome assembly GCA_021206555.1 of Candidatus Cloacimonadota bacterium. Taxonomy (GTDB): domain Bacteria; phylum Cloacimonadota; class Cloacimonadia; order Cloacimonadales; family Cloacimonadaceae; genus UBA5456. Next base: position 7,917 of record JAJOKA010000101.1, read on the forward strand.
TGAAGATCATAAAGGCAGCCAGATTGTTCTGATTGTAAAAAGGCCCGGTGGGCACGTAGTAAAAGGGCATGCCATAATAGCGCGAACTGGGCAGATGCTGAAAAGTGAGCATCTCCCACAGGGCTGTCAGGATGTAGAGCACCAGGATTCCGGCCATGACCAGATGCGCGCGCCTGAGAATCCGGTGATCCCGAAACAGCGCGTCAAAGATGACAAAGACTCCCAGATAGCGAAAGATGAGCAGCGAGTTTTCCAGTGCCAGATCCCGATCAATCGCCCAGATATAGCTGAACAAACTGTATGCCAGCCAAAAGGCAAAGAAGATCAGCACTTCGAAATTGGCTTTATTGATAAGCTTAGTACCGGGAAAAGCCAGTAGCCAGGCCAGACAAAAGGTCGTGACCCCAAAGAAAGCCACCGTGGATACGCCATAATTGACCGGATAGAACTCGATCAGAGCATAAACCGCCATGATAGCCCACATCAGATAGCGAGGCGAAAACCTTATCCTCTCAATCAAGGTTCCTGCGGCAATGCTGTTTGTCATTGTGCTTCCGCTACTTAGTGCTTCTTACCCCAAAAGGTATTCCAGATCTGTCCCACTTTCTCCGAATTATGCTCCAGCCCGCTCACCACCAGGGCTAATACGCAGGAAAAGATGAAGGCGGCCAGAGTGATGATGATGACCATTACCGCGCGTTTCGGTTTGGAACGCATTCCTGCTTCACGCGGCGCGTCGATCACCTGAAAACTGGGCATATCCTTCAGTTCTTCCAGCTTGGCCAGCTCATATTGGGGATAGAGATACTCGATAATCTTTTGTTTGATCTCCACATTGATCATCAGCATGGCCAGTTGCATGCTGAGATTGGGGATTTTATCGATCTGAATCAGATAATCCGGAGTAAGACTGGTATTGCTGCCTTCCAGTTCTTTCACCTTATTTGCCAGCAGAGCCTTTTTAGCAGCCAGTTCCAGCACGATCGGCGAGCTCTCGGAGTACTGGTTCCTGGCCAGTTCATACTCCACTTCAGCCTGCATATACTGCGTCACGGACTCACCATACATGGCCACCATGGCCTCGGTTTGTTTATCCAGGGCAATGCTTTTGTTTTTGGTCTGAAAGTCCCGCAAAGCCCGGGCCAGAGAATCCACATCGGCCATGTGCTGATTTACCTGACCCTCCAGAAACTCCCGTTTCATGCGGCCTTTGGTCACGCGGGTGCTCTGATTGTAGTCTTCCAACTCTTTCAGATAGAAGTCCACCACCTCCCGCGACATGCTTTTGTCCCTGGTTTCCGCGCTGATGCTGATGATATAGCTTTCCTGATCATAGACCAGCCGCATCATGCTGTTTTGCAGCTTGAACAAAGCCAGTTCCCGCGCGTGTTCATAGGGCTTTTTGATCTTAAAATAGGGGATCAGATCGAACTCTTCGATCACCTTTTCCCGGAAAGTGCGGCTTTTCATGACATTGATGAAATCCACCGCCTGCTCGCTCTTTTGGGTCTTGATCAGTCCACCGCCCACCATATCCAGCAGGTTTGTGCTGAAGCCACCGATGGCATCACTATCCGAAACCGGAATGATGGTAGCAGTGCTCTTCCAGTAAAATGGTGCCAGCATGGCATAGATTACGGCTCCGATGGCGGCAAGCAAAGTGATGGTGATCACCAGCTTGCGCTTTTTGGCCAGTACCAATGCCAGATCGAGTATTCCCATATCTTTCGTCATAAACTCCCCTATCCTCTATGGTTTTTTATAGTTTCAGGTTCATCCAGGGCGCCAATACTTCCGGGATCTTAAAGCCTCCATCAGCAGTCTGATAGCTTTCCAAAATGGCGATCATCAGGCGTGGTGTGGCCAGGCCAGAGCCATTGAGGGTGTGCAGATGCTGCACTTTGCCGGAGGCATCTTTGAAGCGGATATTGGCACGGCGGGCCTGAAACTCGCCAAAATTACTCACGGAAGACACTTCCAGATATTTCTTGCTACCCGGAGCCCATACTTCCAGATCATAGGTCTTCTGGCTGGCAAAGCTGAGGTCTCCGCTACAGAGCTTGACCACGCGGTAATGCAGGCCAAAAGCCTTCAGGATGTCTTCCGCGTCCTGCAACATCTCTTCCAAAGCGGCTTCGGACTCTTCCGGTAGAGTGAAGCGCACCATCTCCACTTTGTTGAACTGATGCAAACGCTGGAGACCGCGGGTGTCCTTGCCATAGCTCCCGGCCTCTCTTCTGAAACAGGGTGTATAGGCCACATGCTTGATAGGCAGGTCTTTATAGGATAGCACTTCATCGGCATAGATATTGGTCACCGGAACTTCAGCGGTGGGGATCAGAAAGAGATCATCCTCAGAGATGTGATACATATCGTCTTCCAGTTTGGGCAATTGCCCGGTACCGGTCATAGTCTTGCGATTCACTGCAAGCGGCACCATCAGCTCCGTGTAGCCATGCTTTTGCAGGTGATATTCCAGCATGAAGTTGATGATGGCGCGTTCCAGCCTGGCCCCCAAGCCGGTGTAAATCGGGAATCCGCTACCGGAGATCTTGGCTCCTCGCATCAGATCCAAAAGTCCGTTTTGATCAGCAATATCCAGATGATCCTTGGGCTCGAAATCCTGCTTGACCGGCTCTCCTTCATGGCGGATGATCTCGTTGCAGCTTTCATCGCGTCCGATCGGGACATCGCTTTGCGGGATATTCGGAATGGTGAGCAAGAGCGCTTCCATCTGCTGATTGGTGGCGCTGAGTTCGCTTTGGATCAGCTTGATCTGCTCGGCCACACCGGCCATCTTTGCCAATTCTTCAGAGGCATCTTCTTTGGCGCGTTTTTTTGGCGGCAATCACTTGGGATACAGAGTTTTTGCTCTGCCTTCAGTGTGTCAAAATCGAACTGCAATTTGCGTCTGGCTTCGTCCACGGCCAAAAGGCTATCCAGATCAGCCTTTTCGTTTTTATTGATAATCGCCTGGCGCAGGATCTCGGGATTGGCCCGAATGTATTTGATATCGATCATTTTTGGGTAAGCTCCTTACTTGTGGTTGATGGCGATGTCCATCATGGCGAGATAGGACTTGGAATCCAGGGACGCTCCACCAATCAAGCCACCATCAATATCCGGCTGAGACAGCAGTTCTTCCAGGTTTTGCGGTTTTACGCTGCCACCATAGAGGATGCTGAGGCTATCCGCCAGATCCTTGCTATATTGATCCGTCAACCATTTACGGATGAGCCGGTGCACTTCCTGGGCCTGATCGCCGGTAGCATTGCGTCCGGTGCCAATCGCCCAAACCGGTTCGTAAGCGATGATCAGTTCTTTGCCGGAATATAGCTGCACTCCTCTAAGACAGCCATCCAGTTGCTCCAGGATCACCTGATCCGTGATGCCGCCATCGCGCTGTTCCAGGGTTTCTCCGATGCAGAGGATCGGCTTCATCCCGTTATCCATCACTGCCAGCAGCTTTTCGCGGATGATCTCATTGCTCTCATGATGGTAAGCCCGACGTTCGGAATGGCCTACAATGCAGTATTGCAGCCCATGAAGCCAGCATGGAAGCCGAAACTCACCGGTGAAGGCTCCATCCGCGTGCGAACTGGTATCTTGCGCGGCCACTTTCACGAGACTTCCCTCCAGCTCTCTGAGCATGATTGCTAAAAATGGGTAGGCTGGCGCAAGAATCGGCAGCACCCGGCCCAAAACTTTGCCTTTGAAGGCTCCGGCAACGTCTTTGCAAAAAGCGCGCACGGCCTCCATGTCTTTGTTCATCTTCCAATTACCGGCTATAATGATATCACGCACGTTCACCTCAAGTGTTTTTTCTCTTTGCTAAACACCAGTCTCAAAAAGGGGAAGATACGTCAAGTTTTTTTAGCTTGTGAGGGTTTCGGGGTTTTCGGAGTTTCAAGTTTTCGGGTATTGGTTTCCCGCAGATAAGCGTGGATAAGAGTACAGATTGAGCGCAGATCTACCCCACTCGGAGTTTACATGATAGCTATTGGATTCAACCCGTCTCGTTGTGTGCGATGCCGCCCATAGGATTCGACACGTCTCGTGTCGAAACGGAACGAAGTTCCGTAAAAGTAAGCAGCTGCGCTGCTTGTGCAGACGAGACGTCTGCAATCCTATGGAGACGTCTGCAATCCAGTACTCCCGGAAACTGTTTACCTTTACCCCACCATTACTCCATGATCCCCCCATGACATGAGGAGATTATAGGCTAAACATATGCTAAAGCAGAGGCGAACTAATCTGCACCAAGCCCGAAGTCCGTCCCATCCGGTCTCATGCCAAGCACCGGAGGCCATCCCGAATACTTCCTGAGCCGGGTTCGGGAACTCTTTGAGAGAGCATTGGGAGGCCATCAGGGAAGAAGCCTGCGCAAGATCACTTCAGCCAAGCCGGATTTATAACAGCGATATACCAACTCTGTTGATGTGTTCGATCAGAGCTTCATTGCTGATGGCTTCATAGTGAATAAGGTCAATTTGCCAGGGTAGATTCAAATCATCTAATGCCGTTCTAAGCTTCAATAGCTGCTGCTCATCAATTCCATTGCCTTTGACACAAAGATCAATATCCGAGCCGGGCTTATAAGTGCCTTTGGCCCTGGAACCAAAGAGCAGGACATCTGTAATCTCAGAATAAACCGATAGCAGCTTGAGGATTTGCTCCCAATACTTGGCTTTGATCCCAAACCGATTGGTTACACCGCTCAAAGTGACTTGTGCTCCAGATACTTGGACACGCGGCTAAAGCAGGGATAATAGCGCTTACGAATGTCCATGGCGATGCGCTTGGCGATCTTTTCTTCATAGAGATGCGAGCTTTGCTTGCGATCGCTGATCATATCCATCCAGGTCTCACCCTCGTCGATGATGCCATTGGCGAAGGCCAGACGGATGCTATCCCGCGAACCCACGATGTCCGGATAACCTTTATCTTCCAAATAGTCCTTCAATGTCTTCCAGGCCAGCTCAAAAGTGTATTCGAAGCGTTGAATCATGCCTTCGATCTCCAGATCAGTGGGGGCTTCCAGAGCCAAGGCTTCACCCAGCAGCATGAGGCTTTTTGGAAATTCGCGAACCTCTGTTTCCAGCGAATATCAGTTTCCGTCATCGACCTTGTCCCTGGCACATAGAGCTTTTGTTTTCATGGCTATTGTTCTCCTGTTTCTCAAACTGAAGGCTTTGAGCAACTTTAGGTATGGCGCTGCTTCTGTCAATAGTTTCAGTCTGCTATGAGCCTGATCGCTGTGTAATAAAAAGCCGGATACCAGCGGCATCCGGCTTGCAGAAGTCTATGTATTGCTTAGTTGGATATTGCTTTCACTTTGAAGAAACGGG
>JAJOKA010000010.1 GCA_021206555.1 Candidatus Cloacimonadota bacterium
TCCGCGTGCTGACTTCTTTTTCAACACAGAGGAAAAGAGTAAAAGAGAATCACGCAGCGCCTCGTTAAAACGTCAAATCGTTAAAACCTCAAAACTTCCAAAGATCATGTAGATCATGGGGATCATGGTGATCAGAGTTCCATCAAAATCTGTGGACAGAAAATCCGCGTGCTACCTTTTCTTTCTCACCTTCCCGCTGCTGGAAGTCGAAAGCGCACATAGTCATCGGCTCCGATTCAGGAATGAAAGATGAACGTAATTGGTTTGGCTCCAATGAATTGGGATAGCGCTTACAACTCCCAGGGAGGTAAATCCGCGTTCATCCGCGCCTTTTATCCGCGTTAATCTGCGGGACACCAAAAACCTCATCCACCAACCACCCCGCGAGAGGATTCACCCCTACTTCCAGGTTTGCCCCAGCAGTTTGCGCAGCTGGCTATAAGTATCTTTCAGTTTATCCCCAAAATCCGGTTCAGGATAAGCTGAGATGCTCTTTCTGCCGACCCTGTAGCCATGCTCATAGAAGTCTTTGGCCTTTCTCAGGTCATAGAAACTCAGCTCCGGCAGATGGGCATCGATGTAGATATCCGGTTTGAATTCTGTGGCAGCTTGCACAGCGATCAAACCTTGGTTCAGCATCAGAGTCTGCACAAAGACATCATGCCGGCTCAGTTTCTCTTTCTTACCCATTCTGCTCTGATTGATGCTCTCCACTCGCTGCTTGATCGGAGCCAGAACGTTTACGGCAATGGTGAGCTCTCCCGGAACTTTTTCCGCAAAAGCCAGAGGCAAAGGATGCGCCACTCCCCCATCCACCAGCAGATAATCTCCGATTTCGTGGGGCGCGAAGATATAGGGCAGTGAACTGGAAGCCCGCATCGCGTCTGCCAATTGACCTTTGTCGATCAAGATGCTGCACTGGCGATACAGATCAAAGGCCACCGCGATGAAGGGGATATCACAATCCTCGATCCGGGCCTTATTTGTCCAATGCGCAAAGAGTTTATGAATTGCTTTACCATCAAAGATGCCACTCCGCGTAAAATCCAGATTCAAGGGATTAAAGAGTTCAATGGTGGAGATTTCTTCCGCCATTTCAAGCATTTGCGGTGCCTCGATGCCATAAGCCGCGCAAGCCCCGATGATCGCTCCCATGGAAGTGCCCACAATCCCGGAGATCTCGAATTGCTCTGTGATGGCTGCGATCACGCCCATGTGCGCCAAGCCGTAGGCCGAGCCCCCTCCCAAGATCAATCTTGCTTTTTTCATCTCAGTCCCCTTATCTTTTTGTGTACCCTATAGTTATGCCTTACCACAAACACAAAAACCACATTGCTCACGATGAGCACGATGTTGATCGTAAACAGGTCATTACCTCCATAAAAGGCCATCGCCGGGATCAGAATGGCTAAAAGCAAGACTTTGAAGATGATTATCCCCCGTGGCAAGCCCAGCTTACGAAATGCCCAACGAGCCACGGGATTACGTTCACGCTCATAATAATGCGGCTTCAACACCAAATAGGTGGAATGTCCATCCAGGATGTTCACCACAACAAACAAAGCCAACAATGCCCAAAACAAAGCAGGTGTGCCGGATAGGGCTCGATAGCTTGTACTCAATATCGCGTCTGTTAATTTCATGGTGACATGCTGGCATCAGCCCACTTTTTGACAAGGAAAAAGCAGTGGGAGATGAATCGTAACGTAGCATTCCGATGCTACGCCTGCAAGCCCTTTCCCCTATCTTCAGCTCCTGTTTAGCGGCTTTACCTCATATTCTCTTCATGACAAGAGGGGAACATGAGGTAAATGAGGACTAAGCATGACTTCAGGCAATGGGCAAGCTTCCAGCCCTCTTTTAGCCCGAACGCCTCCTGACGATCTCCCGAAGAGTTCCCGAACCTCGCTCAGGAAGTCTTCGAGAGGTCGATAGCAGGTTCTCAGGCTAAAAGCAGCCGGGGATTCAGGATTGCAGACGGCTCGTCCGCAGAAGCGATGGAGTCGCTTACTTCGTACGGAACTCCGTTCCGTTTCGACACGGGGACGTGTCGAATCCTGTGATCTCAGCGATAGGCCACTACGCGATAAAAGCCCTTGGCTCTGCTGCCGGCGGCGTTATCGACATAATAGAGACGGCGGCCGCGGTGGTGGCCAAAAGGCTTACTCCGCTGCTAAAATCCGGTAGCGCGCAGAAATATAGCTTGTATCCCGTGGGACTACCGGATACGGCATTCCAGGAGATTCGCGCGCTGGTGCCATTGGCCAAAAGCTCTATCTCAGGCTCTTGGGGTATGCCCAGTAGAGCCAGGACAGTCAGACTCACAGGAATGGTTACCAAACTATTCGTAGCGCTGTTGCTCTCAATCGTGATATCGCTATTGTAGGTGCCCGCGCTCAATCCGCTGGCGTCAAAGCCCACACTGAGCGTGTGATTTGCTGCACCGCTATTGATGGTTCCGCTTACCGAACTGCCCCCATTGATGCTAAGCCAAATTCCGCCACCTGATACAGATGCCTGATAATCCAGGGCGCCGGTACCAGTGTTTCCGATTATCAGGTTTTGAGTAGTAAGACCATCCGATTCCAGGCTTTTGCTCATGGAAGCCGGATTCCAGGTGATATTGCTCACCAAGGCGGATGGTACCAATTCGATCACGCTCACACTCCAGTGCAGCGCATCGCTATAGCTGCCACCCCAGGTCATGGTGTGCAGATTGTGATCCCAGGTATCATGGATGTATATAAGGCTGCTCGTGCTTTCATAGCCCACGCCCACCATGGTGTGGCCTTGAATGTGGATCATCACCGGAATGCCATTATCGATGCTTTGCTGAAACTGAGCCAGCGTGTAGCCCTGGCTATTGCCGTTGTAGCCTTGAATCAATTGATTGTAGTTCGTAGTTATCTGATACCCGCGCGACTCCATAAACAGCCGAAAACCTCTGATGGCGTCTCGCTTTCTGGGAGTCGCAGTTTCGTGTCCGCTATAGTTTGATAAAACCGAGCCATCATTGTAAGTGAATATGGTTGAGCTTCCATCGCTATTGTTCCAATAGTCCTGATTGGTTCCGATGTAATCCGCGGTGCAATTGGCATAGGTTCCAGTGGGATTGACAGTGCCATAGGGGTCATCTCCGCTATTGCCATATCCGGTCCAAAATCTATCCACGTGTCCCCAAACTCCCAAACCGTCATAGCCTTGATGGGTGGCGCTCAGAGAGCATTCGCCATAACCCCAGGCGGCATTGGTGAGTGGGAATAATCCACCATTGGTGGGGCCCGCGTACATATTCGGATAGCCATTGCGATCATAGTATCCGGCCATCATGGCTGCGGATGTGGCTGTGCAGCCATAGACCCAATTGAGCTTGGGCACATCACTCAAGATAACGGCACTACGACCGGGAGTGACGCTGGGGCCGGGATTGCGCAAGGCTTCGGGAATGCCGGGAATGGTGTGTTCAACAATGGTTTTACCGTTTTCGTCCTGAAAACGACTGACTTCATAGGGATTAGCCGCATAGGCCAGGCTAAGCGCCATAAACAATAAGCAAAGCATGGATCGGAACATCTGATCTCCTTTGTGGAATCCCATCCAAAATGATGGTTTCACCTATATAGATGCAGCTTACGATATGATCATTTTTGGTCAAGCCTTTTCTTGGGGTTTGGCAGATCAAAGGCTGAGATTTTCTGCCACTTCGATGGGAACTTCGAGGGTAAACTCACTGCCTTTGCCGGGTTCGGAATTCACGGTGATATCTCCACCCAGCAGCCTGGCCAGTCCTTTACAGATGGGCAAACCCAAGCCGGCTCCTGCCTGATCGCGAGTGAAGGACATATCGGTTTGGTAAAAGCTCTCGAAGATTTTAGCCTGTTCACTCCTGGCAATGCCTACCCCACTGTCTTTGACCTTCAGAATCAGGAGATGATCCCTGATCGCGCAGGAAAGCTCGATCATGCCTTCTTTGGTAAAGTTCAAAGCGTTGTCCATCAGCTTGGCCAGGATCTGGATCAGTTTGTGTTCATCCGCGATGATCACGGTATTGGTCAGTTCAATAGGCACCACACAGCTGAGTTCGATACCTTTGGCAAAGACGGGGCTTTTGTACATATCAAAGATCTTATGCATCATCGCCAATAGACTGAAGGGCTGTTTTGCCACAGCTTCCTGCCCGGAATCGATCTTGGCAAAATCCATAATGTTAGCAATGAGTTGGAGCATGCGCTTGCCGCTCTTGTGAATGCTTCCGGCAAAGTCCTTCACGTCCTCGGGACTATGCTCTCCATGTAAGAGCAATTGCGCAAAACCATGATGCCGTTCATGGGAGTGCGAAACTCGTGGGACATATTTTGCATGAAGCTGCTTTTAAGCTTTTCGCTCATCACCGCGCGTTCTTTTGGCGCGATAGAGCTCCTGCATGGTCAGCACGCGATCCTGGATGTTTTGCACCATGGCCAACAGGACCTGTTCTTTCAGTGCTGGATCGTAAAGCAAAACAACTGTGATCTGAGCCCATATCTCACTGCCATCTTTACGGATGAACTTCTTTTCACCATGATAGATCGGGATTTTGGCAGCAATAAGCTCCTGAATACCTTGATTGTCCTGGTCATAGAAATAAGGATGAGTAACATCATAGACAGTCATGTGTTGCAACTCAGTGTCGCTATAGCCAAGCATATTCTGATAGCTGCTGTTTGTTTTAAGATAGCGCAAATCCGTGCTTACGATCGAGATTCCGATGGGGGAGCGATCAAAGATCGTCCGAAGACGCTCTTCGCTGGATTGCAGAAGCTCCAGGTTTACTTTGCTTGGAGTAATATCGCTGATGATGCAGATGTAACCCCGGAAATTCTGCTCTCCTTCACCCAAAGGCGCGGTTGTGATCGAAAACCATCGGCTATCGATCAGCACTTCTCTATAGGTGTTTTCATTCGCATAATCCACTTCATCCGCCACAAGGTGAGGAGGGATCAAAGCTTTCCAATCCTGTCCGATGACGGATGCAGGCTCCCGGTCAAACATGCCGATTATGGCTTTGTTTACTCGCACAATCCTATGCTGACCATCCAAGAGCAAAATCAAATCCGGAGCAGCATCAAAAGTAGCTCGCCATTGGTTTGAGACTCGCAGGTTATCCCGATAAATCCTTTGACGCGAGCTTTGATGCATGAACATTGCCGTACCCATGAGCAATACCAGATAGAGCCAGTAAACCGTCCAGGCTCTACTTCTAAGAGTGCCATGCATGTGTTCCAAGCCCGTATTTTGAACCAGTACCCATGGCAGATAATCGATTTTGGCCATGACGCTTAAGCTTTGGCGACCCCGATAATCAAAGGCCTCCAGCACAGTTTTGTTCGAAGTAATTTGATGCGCCTTGTAAATGTTTGATCTCATGATATCACGGAGTCTTTTATGCAAATCAGAATCGGTTTCTTCCGGCAAGTTCGAAAGAAAGTGGAGCTCTTGCTGATCTCGGTTCAAAAGCATGGAATATGTATTGGGGTATTGAGAAATGGACCGGTTTGCTATCGTAAGTAATTCTTCAGGAGTCACTTCCAGCATTATTAGTGGCCCCCCTTCCTGCATTTGCAGGGATGCCCAAAACCGGATGTGTTTCAGATCGTGATAGCCTTGAGAATTGGGCTCCGGGTCCATAGGTGCCTGCACTATCGGATCACTTTTTCCAAGTAATGCTTGCTTGATGCTTCTCAACTCCGCTTTGCTGATTCTGGGCTTTTGGGGTGCGGCTCGCACGATGTCCTGATCCACATCGAACAAGGCTATTGTGGATCCGGAGTTCTGCTGGAACATGATATGCATCCAAGTGAGCGCATAAACAGCATCCTGACTTTGGACATTTCCCTTTACTACTGCTTGCATTCCTCGCTGAAGATCAGGATTACTATGCACTTCTTTGAGCATATGAACGCGGTTGCGAAGCCAGGCATTCATATCCTGCACCTGCGTTTCCAGATTGAGTACCATCTGCTCTCGGAGATTCAGTTTATATGTCTCCAGCTCGTTTCTCAGATATGCTAAGGCCGAAAAGCTGAAAGCAAGTGCCAGAACTGCGTAAATCACAGCGTTATGCTGATTAATCCTGTCATGATGATCGTCATGTGAGATTCCGGAAACGATTCTTAGAAGTTGCCGCAATCCCCTATTGGCGATTTCCAAAATCGATAGACTGATCAGTAACAGTGTCAAAGCAGTTGGATAAGACATTGGCACAGGGTTTGCGAGATTGAACATCTCGATGCCCGAAGTGAACGAAAATAGTACCATCAAGCATATAAAAGCAGAGATGAAAGCAAATGCCAATGCCACATTTTTCACCATTGGTGACACTCTATCCTTGTTAAGAAAGGTAATGATGACCCCACTCAGCAGGATAAAGACCAAAGCAGTGAGAGGAGACATCGCACCGATCAAACTCCCGTCTGGAGCCAGGTTATGCTTAACTATCCAAGCCTCAGGATGCCCCATATACTCCACAAAATAGGCCATGATTACCGAAGCACTGTACAAGGCAAGCAAGGCTGCAGGCACATAGCTAAATCTGGGACATTGCCCAGATTTGAAAAAATAGAGAAGAATTATGGATGAAAGCACAAATGCCGACAGTGCGGTGGTGGGGGCAAGCTTGAGAAAGAAGCTTATTCCCTGAAATTGGGTTAGACTCCTCAAGAGCCAATTGATTATGGCTGAAAATGACAACAGCCACGCGGCTGAGCCATAGAGTCCCACTAACTTTGTCGATTGTCTTTCGCTGTTTGGCATATCTCCTCAGGAATGTGTGACGATTATCTCAAGTTTTTAATGGATAAGTTAGTCACTTATGACAATTGCGCAAGTAGCTGGCAGCGATCAATTCCAATAGTGCCTCATCTAAGTGCTTAATGCTGAGTCTAACAATGAAATAGCACAGCCCAGTCTTTTTTATGTTGACAAAAAATGGCAGGCTGTAAGTTCATGCTTTGATTAACATACATTAATGTTGGTTGTGGACTTAGGATTCGTATTTACGGTTACTTAGAACTCTGAATTGAATTCTGTTCACATAGTTTATCGCCAAAGGAGATAATAAAATGGCAGTACCAAAAAGAAAGACCTCGAAGACCCGTAGAGATAAACGCAGAACCCATGATGCGCTTACCGCTCCGAGCTACAGCACTTGCTCAAAGTGCAACGAGCCCGCGCGTTCGCACCACATCTGCGAAAATTGCGGAACCTATAACGGCAGACAGATTCTCGACGCCAAGGAATAAATTTGCGTGTAGCGCTGGACGCCTTTGGCAGCGACGCGGCCCCTTATCCAGAGATTGAAGGAGCCGTGTTAGCCATCAAGGAAGACCTCTGCCGCGAAGTGATTCTGGTCGGAGACCGTGAAATCCTATCGGCAGGACTCAGCAAATACTACTACGATTCCTCCCGCATCACGATCGAAAACGCCAGCGAGCGCATCGAGATGGGCGATAGTGCCGCATCCTCTGTGCGCAGCAAGCGGGATTCGTCCATGGTGCGCGCCATCGCTTTGCACAAAGAAGGCAGAGCGGACGTGGCCATTTCGGCTGGAAACACCGGTGCCATGATGAGCGCGTCGCTAATCACGCTGGGGCGTATGAAAAACGTCCTGCGTCCGGCGATCGCCGTGGTGTTTCCCACTCAAGAAGGCCACGAGATCATCCTGGATGTGGGAGCAAACGTGGATTGCGAGGCCCAACACCTGATGCAATTTGCCGTGCTGGGATCCAAGTATTTTGAGTATTTCTTCAAAGAGGCCACACCCCGCGTGAGCCTGCTCAATATCGGGGAAGAAAGCGCCAAAGGAAATTCCATGGCCAAAGAAGCGCACCAGCTTATGGCCGCCAGCAAGGACATCAACTTTATCGGCAACATCGAGGGCAAGGACGTGCTTTCCGGCATTACGGACGTAATCGTATGTGACGGATTTGTGGGTAACGTGATGCTGAAGACCGTTGAGGGAGTCGGCTTTTCCATATTTGCCATCCTTAAAGAGCAGATCAATAAGGATTGGATCGCCAAATTGGGAGCCATGCTTTCTTATCCGGTGTACAGCTACATCAAGAAGAAGCTTGATCACACCGAGTATGGTGGCGCGCTCCTGGTGGGACTGAACGGAATCTCGGTAGTTTCTCATGGCCGCAGCAATGCCAAGGCCATGAAAAACGCCATCCGCTTTGGTGCCCGCATAGCTGAATCAGGCTTCGTTAGACACACACAAGAATATTTTGAGAGGTTGTGATGGGTAGCCATTTTGCCAAGTTCTCAGCTTTCGGAAGCTTTGCCCCCAAGAAGATTCTGACCAATCAGGATCTGGAAAAGATGGTGGATACTTCAGACGAATGGATCCGCTCCCGTACCGGAATGGTGGAACGCCATATCGCTTCTCCCGAAGAAGCGCCAGTGATCTGGCTTATCAGGCTTCCATCAAAGCGATTGAAGCATCCAAGGTAAAGTACAAAGATATTGATCTGATCATCGTAGCCACCATCTCCGGAGACCACCCCTTCCCTTCCACAGCTTGCATCATTCAAAAGAAGCTTGGGCTCAAAGGCATTCCCGCTTTTGACGTTTCCGCCGGATGCACCGGATTCATCTATGCTTGCGATGTTGCCCGGCAATATATCGAAAATGGTGGTGCCAGAAACATTCTGGTGGTGGGCGTGGAAATCCTGACCAAGATCACGAACTGGACAGACCGCAATACCTGCGTGCTCTTTGGTGACGCTTCCGGGGCATGCATCATGTCCAGAGCTGAACCCAGCGATATTTCCCGGATTATCGACAGCAAGATCGACGCTGATGGCAGCCAGGGTGAATACCTGCTTCAAGCTGCCGGAGGCTCTCGCTTGCCTGCCAGTCACGAAACGGTGGATGCCAATCAACACACGGTATATATGGAAGGCAACCGCATCTTCAAAAATGCCGTGAAAAGCATGTATGCCTCTTCCGATGAAGTGCTGAGACGCAACAACCTCAGTGCCCTTGATGTTGACTGGGTGATTCCCCATCAAGCAAATATGCGCATCATCGAGGCCTTGGCCGAAAAGATGAAGGTGCCCATGAACAAGGTGATCGTCAATATCCATAAGTATGGCAACACCTCTTCCGCCACCGTGCCATTGGCTCTTGATGAAGCCATTCGCGCCAAAAAGATCCGCAGAGGAGACATCCTGCTGCTCACGTCTTTCGGAGCCGGCCTGACCTGGGGCAGTCTTTTAGCCAGATATTAGGAGCACACATGAAAACTGCTTTTATCTTTCCCGGACAGGGAGCCCAATACATCGGCATGGCGCAGGACTTTATCAAAGATGATCCCGCTCTGGCCGCCACTCTTCAGGACTTTGACTGTGAACACGATACGCGGCTGGCACTGGCCATGAGCGAAGGGCCGGAAGAGCTTTTGAAGCAGACCCATCTCACTCAGCCTGCCATCCTCCTGCACAGCATTTGCGCCCTTTCCGCTTTCCAAAAACGCTTTGCCATCCGTCCGGACTTTGTGGCCGGACACTCTTTGGGCGAGTTTTCCGCCTTGGTCGCTTCCGACATCCTCAAGCTGGATGAAGCGATGCATCTGGTGCACAAACGTGGCGAATTTATGATCAAAGCAGTGGGTGATACTCCTTTTGCCATGGCTGCCGTGATCGGTCTCGATTCCGCAACCGTGGAAGCCATCTGTCTTGAAGCTTCAAGCGCGGGATTGGTGCAGGCGGTAAACTTCAATACACCCATCCAAACCGTTATTTCAGGCACCGATACCGGAGTGGCAAAGGCCTCTGAACTGGCCAAAGCCAAAGGCGCGAAACGCGTCTTGCCGCTTGTGGTCGGTGGCCCTTTCCACACTCCTTTGATCGATAAAGCTAGCCTCTGGCTGACTGAAGAGATGCATAATATTCACTTCCGGGACGGCAGTTGCCCGGTGGTTTCAAACCTGGATGCCAAAGCATCACTGATCGGTAATGAAGCAAGAGAGAAACTGGGCAAGCAGATCATATCTGCCGTGCGTTGGGTGGATTGTGTCCGCTATATGATCGATCACGGTGTAAGCCGCTTCATAGAGTTTGGCCCTCAGAAAGTTCTGAGCGGGATGATCAAGAACATTGACAAAGAAGTAAGCTGCCACAATATTGACCGCATTGAGGATATTGCTGTGCTGGAAGAAGTTCTGGCATGAGCATCATTCATTAGATAAGGCCTAATGGCCATTAAGGATATATAGATGCACGATTTTTCTGATAAGATAGTCTTGATTACCGGCGCTGCTCGCGGCATCGGAAAAGCCATTGCCGAACGCTTTGCCCAAGCCAACGCGACAGTCCTGATCCTGGATCTGAACCGGGAAGCTATTGATCACACCGTGAGTGAACTGCAGGGAGCCGGCCATCAGGCTTTTGGCTATGAAGCCAACGTCACGGATGCCAGGGCCATCGAAGAGCTCTTTACCGCTGTCGTCAAGGAACACGGCAAGATCGACGTCCTGATCAACAATGCCGGCATCACCAGGGACAACCTGATGCTGCGCATGAAGGAAGAAGACTGGGATCTGGTGCTAAACATCAATCTCAAAGGTGCCTTTATCTGCACCCAGAAAGTATTTAAGCACATGATGAAAGCCCGCGTGGGCAGCATCATCAATATCTCCAGCGTGATCGGACTGATGGGCAATGCCGGTCAGGCGAACTACGCTGCTTCCAAAGGCGGCATGATCGCCTTTACCAAGAGTTGCGCCAAAGAATTTGCCGGACGCAATATCCGCGTCAACGCGGTTGCTCCCGGCTTTATCGAAACCGAGATGACTGCCACCTTGAGCGATGAGATCCGGGCTGAATATGCCAAAGTAATCCCACTAAACAAGATGGGAAGCCCCCAAGACGTCGCCAAACTATGCATGTTTCTGGCCTCAGACGAAAGTGAATACATCACCGGCCAGACCATTGCCGTGGATGGCGGCCTGACCATGCAGTGATCAATTGACAATTGATAATTGACAATTGAGAATTAATAATAAACCCTAAACGAAGATAAACCAAGTATCAATACCATAGGAGGAACAATGGATATTGAAGCCAAAGTAAAACAGATCGTGATGGACAAACTGGGCGTAGAAGAAGCTCAGATCGTTCCCGCAGCAAACTTCATCGAAGATTTGCGTGCTGATTCCCTGGATACAGTGGAGCTGGTAATGGCATTCGAAGATGAATTTGGCCTTACCATTCCTGATGAAGATCAGGACAGACTTCGTACCGTTGGTCAAGCCATCGATTACCTGAAAGAAAAACTCGGTTAATCGAACATAACCAAGGAATCAATCCTGATAGCATTGATATCAGGATTGATTCCACCCATATCACTGCCTTTATCTGAGTTATTGCACCAGCGATGTTTCAGACCAACGCAGTGCTTTCAAGCCGAACAGAAGAAGAGGTATATATGACAAAAAGACGTGTAGTCATCACAGGTATTGGCGCCATCACTCCGGTGGGTCACAATGTTGCACAAACCTGGCAGAGCCTGATCAATGGCGTAAGCGGAGTGGGCAGGATTACTCACTTTGACGTGAGCGGGCTACCCGTGCAAATAGCCGCGGAGATCAAGAATTACAACCCTGAAGAGCACTTTGATCACAAAGAAGTAAAGAAGCTTGATATTTATACCCAGTATGCCATGATCGCCGCGCGTGAAGCCGTGAAAGATGCCGGCCTGGAAGCAGGAACCTTTAACCCCGAACGCACAGGTGTCATCTCCGGAGTCGGTATTGGTGGAATCCTCACCTTTGAGGAAGAAACTATCAAATGCCACACTGCCGGTCCTCGCCGCATCAGCCCCTTCTTTATTCCCAAAATGATCGCCAACATCGCCGGAGGTCTTTTATCCATCCGGTATGGTTTCAGGGGGCCCAATTATACCACTGTTACTGCCTGTGCATCGGCATCTCATGCGATTATTGAGGCTTTTAACAAAATCAGGCTTGGAAAGGTCGATTTTATGATAACCGGCGGTTCAGAAGCCGGGGTCAACGAAGCAGCATGGCCGGCTTTAATTCCATGAGGGCTATTTCAACCAGAAATGACGACCCATCTACGGCCTCACGGCCTTTCGACAAAGACCGTGATGGCTTTGTTATGGGTGAGGGAGCAGGTGCCCTTATCCTTGAAGACCTTGACCACGCACTCAGAAGAGGAGCCAAAATTTACGCCGAGGTTGTCGGTGGCGGCATGTCGGCCGACGCTTACCATATGACTGCCCCCGACCCCGACGGTCTGGGCGCCAGACTGGTCATGAAATGGGCGGTAGAAGATGCAGGACTCGACCTGACCGATATCGA
The DNA here is from genome assembly GCA_021206555.1 of Candidatus Cloacimonadota bacterium. GTDB lineage: Bacteria > Cloacimonadota > Cloacimonadia > Cloacimonadales > Cloacimonadaceae > UBA5456. Next base: position 12,362 of record JAJOKA010000010.1, read on the forward strand.
TTATGTCAACGTGCACGGCACCTCCACCCCACTGGGCGACATAGCCGAACCCAAGGCAATCCTTGGACTTTTCGGTGAACATGCCTATAAAATGAATATCAGTGCAACCAAATCAATGACCGGGCACCTTTTGGGGGCTGCCGGCGCAGTCGAGGGCATCGCAACTATTCTTGCCTGAAATATGGCATTATTCCACCTACTATAAACCATTTTACCGACGATCCGGAAATTGACAATCGCCTGGATTTCACATTTAATAAAGCAAAAGAAAGAGATATCAAAGTGGCTATAAGCAATACCTTCGGTTTTGGAGGCCACAATGCTACCATCGCATTCAAAAAATATTAAAAGCCCGTGGTCAGAAGTTTGGCACAAAAAATAAAACTCTTTCCTCACCCCGGAAAGAGTTTTATTTGTTTTTAAAAAATTTGATCGGTTTCTATCCCGGCAAGCTATCCTTTTACGACATTGCTTTTACCCACAGGTCTGCATCCAGGCTGGACACACAGGGAAATGTCGTAAACAATGAACGGCTTGAATACCTTGGAGATGCAATCCTTGGTGCTGTTATTGCCGATTTTCTCTACAACAGATTCCCACAGGAAGATGAAGGATTTCTAACCAAAATGAGGTCCAAGCTGGTAAACCGGGCAATCCTTACCAACCTGACCTATGAAATGGGACTGAACGTTTTATCGACTCCAACGCCAACAACGCCATCGATAAAAGCCATATTTACGGGGATGTCCTTGAAGCCCTCATCGGGGCGATTTATCTGGACCGCGGATATGATGCTTCCCGCTATTTTATCATTAAACGGATTATCCCCCGCTACATTGATCTTTACGAACTGGAACAACTGGATACCAATTTTAAAAGTAA
>JAJOKA010000161.1 GCA_021206555.1 Candidatus Cloacimonadota bacterium
CGTTGGGGATTGCAAGGCTGCTTCGCAAAGCATCTATCTCTGAACCGGATGCCATCTGATCCGAATTGCTGGCAAGCATGAATAACTGCCTTCTCAGATTGGCCAAACCTAAAGCTGGCAGACTCCTAATCAAAATTCTGCTTGACATTTTATCCCTCCATAGAGAGATGAAACCTATAGATTCCTTCCCTACATAGGAGGATATAATGAAAGACGTTTTTTAAGACCCTTATCAGTGACTTTGTCAATTCTCCCCTACCGGAGATGGTTGAGAGGAACATTCCTCTTCCGGACAAGCCCAGCCTTACAGTCAGCCTCATCGGCGCCAGAAGAACCGGCAAGACTTTTCTCATGTTTACCCACATCCGAAGAATGCGACAACAATGTGACAACAGCCAACTGATCTACATAAATCTGGAGGATGACCGGTTATGGACCTTCGGCCAGCCCGACTTAGCCCTTTTTCGGGACGCTTATTACGAACTCTGGCCGCAAAACCTCGACCGCGAAGTGTGGTTCTATTTTGACGAGGTGCAGGCAGTGCCCGGATGGGAGCGCTTCATCCGCAGAATGATGGACACCCAGAATTGCCATATCTTTGTCACCGGATCCTCTTCCAGCCTCATGAGCAGAGAAATTTCGACGCTTCTGGGGGGTAGAACCCCTCAGCGTGGAGGTCTTTCCCTTTAGCTTTTTGGAATACCTTACTTGGAGAGATATTCCCGCCGACGCCGTCTCTACCAGGGGTAAAACCCTTATCAAGAGCGCGCTGGATGATTTTCTGGTCGGAACATCTCTACCGGGGCTAATGGCTTTGGAAGCCCATTTTCGTCAGCGAGCTTTACAGGACTATCTGGATCTGATCATGTTTAAGGACATCGCAGAAAGATTCAAAGTCGACAATTATCCGCTTCTAAAACGCCTGCTGTCTTTCCTGATCGCGAACTCTGCTAATCTGATCTCCATCAATAAGATATTCACTGATTTTCGTTCCCAGGGACTCAGCCTTTCCAAGAACACACTTTATCAATACACTGGATACTTGGAAGCGGCTGGTATCCTGAGCCTGCTGCCGATCTATAGTTCAAACCAGCGCGTTCAATCCCGTAATCCCTACAAGGTGATGGTGCTGGATCACGGATTGAAAAACCTGGTATCCCTGCAAAAGGATCTGGGCAGAAACCTGGAATCGCTGGTCTATTGGCAGTTGCGCCGACACACAGGTAAAATCTGTTATTGGAAAAACTCACACGAAACCGACTTCGTCTATAGCGATCATCAAGGCCTGAACCTGATCAATGTCTGCGTGGATATGAACCGAGCTGAAACCCGGAAACGCGAGCTTGACAGCTTGGTAGCTGCGATGAGAAAGTTCAATATCGCTCAAGCCAAAAATTATCACATTGGACATGGATGCCAGCCTGAACACGGAAGTGGGCCAAGTAAGCGCCATCAGTTTCTGGAAATGGGCGCTGGCCGGGGACTGAGATCGGGAAGCTTAGCGATATCAGGAATTGTTGATGAAACATCTACGGATGGAATAAAACTTGCATATTAATTGAGTACTGACCAAATCATAGTAGTGTCCATGGAATCATCCAATCAATCAACAGATAGAGGAGAGAAAGATGAAAAAGCTGGCGTTTCTTTTACTTTTCGGCTTTTCGGCAGTAATCCTTTTTGCCGCAGGTGTGTTAGTTAACCGGCAAAACAGCGTGTTTCAGATAGCTCATTTGAGCGAATGCAGTTATGATGTGAGCATCAACAATCAGGTGGCAGAGGTCAAGGTCATCAATACCTTCAAAAACACAGCGGGTGGCCTGCTTTATCCGCGGCTATACTTTCCGCTTCCGACGGGAGCCAGTCCCACCGGGCTTAGATGGCGCACAAATGATCAATGGTGTGATGCCAGTATATCCGGCTTACCACAGAATCCGCAAGGGGGGGCCCAGCACATTCCCGCATGACTTCATTGACTACATCCTGCTGATGCCGGTAATTTTTGACATTCCGGATAGTCTTGCCTTTAATGATTCGCTCTCGGTGGAGATCACCTATGTGCAGATGCTGAACTACAACTTCGGCAGCGTTACACTAAATCTGAAGAACAATTACACCAGCATGCAAACCAGCCCTCTGGATTACCAATCGGTAGATATTAACATAGTATCCGACAAAGTGATCCAAGGCTTCGAAATTCTGGATATTCCGGAAGAATCCTCACATACAGACCATAGCGCAAGCGCGCATTACCACCTTTTTAACTCACCGGCCTCCACGAATTACCGATGTGTGCTGCATCTGGATACCTCACAGCTAAGCTCATGGGGATTCAGCACATACCTTGATAGCCCGCCCGATGATGGCAATCCGGGATTTTTCCTCTATACCATGGAAGAAGACGCACTTCCAGCGCTGGAAAACTCCGCCCTGAGATTGAACATCGTAATCGATGTCTCCGGAAGCATGACCTGGGAAGACAGATTGGAAAACGCCAAAGCTGCCGCCTCTTGGGTGATAAACAATCTTCAGCCCGGCGATTACTTCAATGTGATCCTCTTTGATCACATCGTAAGGCCACTATGGGGACAAATGCGTGAGTTTAACTCCACAAACCGTAACCTTGCTTTAGCCTACGTTCAAAATTACGAGATGCCGGGATTGAACGGCACAAACTTGCATGGAGGCCTTACCGCTGCCCTGGCTCAGTTCCTGCCTCCGCCCAATGGGGTGATGAACAGCGTGCTGCTGCTCTCCGACGGACAGCCAACCGTCGGACTTACCGATACTTACCAAATCTTGCAGAGTATAAACTCTCAAGTGTCCGGCGCTTTCACCGACCCACATATTTATTGCTTTGGGATTGGCTCCGAAGTAAACTACCAGTTGCTGAACGCTTTGGCCCTTCACTACAATGGGATCAGCATCTTTTTGGAAAGCTCTGAGATCGTGAATACGATCACCAGCTTCTATACCGAGATGCGTAATCCCATCACCATCAATCCCGAACTGAGCATTTCCGCTGGCGTAAGTGATGTCTTGCCGGATCCTTTTCCCGCCATCTATGGAGGAATCCAATACAGGCTGGTGGGACGTTACTCAGATTTGCCGACAATCTCGATTGGTGTAGCCGGTAATCATCAGGACACCTGTGAACTACAATTACGATTTTGCACTCTCAGACACCGAAATTCCCAATCTGAGCTTCGTTCCCAAAATCTGGGCTGCCACCAAGATCGACAATCTGCTGATCGAATACTATTCTCACCTCCCGCATTCTGAAGCTGCGATATTATTGAGGCAGCAGATCATTGATCTCAGCATAGACTTTGGCGTGGTCTGCGTTTTCACGAGTTTCAATTCGGATCCTCCCTCGGCAAATGCTGATGATACACAGGATTTGGTACCCATGCCAATCAAGCTCCGGCAAAACTACCCCAACCCCTTCAATCCCAGCACCACGATCAGCTTCGAAGTACTATCTGACCTTCAGGAAGATGCCGAAATCCGGATCTATAACCTGAAAGGCCAGGTAGTCTATATCGCCCAAATCCCCGTGCATGGCAAAGGTCTTTACGAATTCACCTGGCATGGCACGGATATGCGCCAGCAAGCTGTGAGCAGCGGAGTGTATATCTACAGCATCCGCTGTGGAAAGTACATCCTGCACAATCGCATGACGCTGAGTAAGTAACAGGAGAATCTTGCCACACCGGGCTGCCAGAACCGGATTCTACTCCTCTTGTGGCCTCTCCGCCTCCCAATAGCCTCCCAAAGAGTTCCCGAACCCGGCTCAGGAGGTCTTCGGGGAGAGCCTCAAGGGCTTGTCAGGGAACAAGCATGGGTGCTAATAACGCGCACATAGCAGCAGAGCTCCGAACTCCTAACTGACGGAAGGGCAGCTCAACACATTGTCTGGTAAAAGGAACACTGCATTCAATAAAAGCCGAGTATCCCGATTTACGTATTTGTATTCTCATGATACAGCCCTTATTGCGTAATTACATTCTCGTGTTTCGGGATATTTCCGCTGACAATCATGTCCGTGCGCCATTTCTTCGGGATCAACACAGAGAACAAGAGATCAAGAGCTGGGCGCAAGAATGGTAACTCCACTACTATCATAAAGGCAAGAAACGGACATTTTCTGTACATCTGATCCGCCACATGTCCCAAAAACCCTTATTTCCTGGACATATAGGCAAAATGCCCGGATACAGCTTCGCCCCGTCGCTTATGCAAGTCTTGCGAACATGGTCTTCACTATCTCTTAACTGGACAAGAACTGGACAAATCGGGAAAAATCTTATCTTATGGCAAAAATATTCCTGCAGATATGTCACCAAGACTCCTGTATGCCTTGCTAATGCCCCAATGACAAATCAAGCTTGACACCTTGGGGGACATCAGATCAGTTGTAATGATCTGGAAACTAGCTGCAAACTGAGTAGCAACGCTAACTAGATGAACAGTTCGAGAATAATGAAAATGCAGACTAATAGCTTCTCTAGGAGGATACATGCCCCAAAAACCGCTCGATGTTACTCGTGAACATGTTCTGGCCGCTGTAAATGAAATAGAGGAAGCCAGAATAAAATTGCAACCCTCAACCCTATGGGACGTGATTATTAGCGGTAAAGCATACCCGCCCAAGGACATTATGCGCTACGCGCATAAGCAGAAGAATGGAAAGATCGTTAGCGGCGATAGTGCAAGTCCACTCACCACTACGTATTTGGATATGTTGGGATTTCTGATCAGAGCAAAGAATGAAAAGTCAGACAACATCAAATCAGTTATCCAGAAGTATAAAGATTCAATGGATGTCTCAGAGTTTTCTAACAAAGATGAGAAGTGGTATTTCGTTCAAAGATACCATGATGCTGTTAATCCCTCAAATCCGAGTTTCGCGGAGAGCTTTGGCAGCATCAGATTTGCCAATTTTACCTACCGAATGGCTCCCGCAGTTATAAAGGACTTACTAATGATGACCCCGTCCGATATCAGCAATGCCTTGCCGAACTTTTTGATGAAGAGTTTAGCCTGCACGAGCGGATATCGACGTTTATCAGGGAAGTAGAAACACATTATCGTCAAATCCACCCGGAACATGGAAACAGTTCTCATCATGATGAAAGGACAATAGCTACCCTGCTAACATTGCGTTACCCAAATAGATATACCTTCTTTATGGACACATTCTACAGGAATTTTTGCTCTCTGATGGGAGTAAGCCCTAGGACTGACAAAGGGGAGAAATACGTACATTATCTCAAGTACATCTATGAGTTCACTTCTCAGTATGTCATTACCGATCAAGAACTGCTTGCTTTGGCTGACCGGCATATCCCCCAAGACGCATATCCTGATGTCGATCGCTTGATTCTGGCTCAGGATATCGTTTTCCGAATGCTAGGTAAGGATTCCCTGGTTGGCAGAGATAATCTTGATCATATCAATATCGTGGAGGAAGATATGAAGAAAGCAAGACCTGAAGTGCACCTTACACAACAGTTTAAGCCCCAAAACCTTATTCTCTATGGTCCTCCCGGAACAGGAAAGACCTACCACTCAATCAATAAAGCCCTTGAAATCGTAGATCCTGGCTTCATGAAGGCTCCCAGAGACAGAACGCAGATCACCGAACGCTACCGTGAGCTTGTGGATGAGGGCAGGATCGTCTTTACCACCTTCCATCAGAGTATGAGCTATGAAGACTTCATCGAGGGAATCAAGCCTATACCGATTGATGAACAAGGGAACAACCTAAGCTATGAAGTGGAAGCGGGAATCTTCAAACACCTATGCAGAAGGGCTGCAATGTCTGGCCATAATAACTTCTATTCGGCCTATACTCGATTTATGGAAGATATTGCTGGCAAAGATGAGAAGCAATTGTCATTAACTACTCCATTTGGGGCCAAATTTGTTGTCCGCCCGAATAGCAATGACAATCTTACCCTTATATTGGGTAATGAAGGCAGAAAGTGGCAGCCTCACCCAAAACATAATGACATCTTATATTTTGGGGGAAACAGCTCCGAGTTTTTTCAAGGGATACTATTTGGGAGTAATAGAAAAGCTGAAGAGTGATTATGGACTAACAATAGGGAAAACAGCTAAGAGGGATTTCGTCCTCATCATCGACGAAATCAACCGCGGCAATGTGTCTCAGATTTTCGGCGAGCTGATTACTCTGATCGAGCCGGACAAGCGGGCGGGAATGCCGGAAGCTCTGGAAGTTACCTTGCCTTATAGCAAGGAGAAGTTTTCGGTGCCCGCAAACCTTCATATCATCGGCACCATGAACACTGCCGACCGCAGTGTGGAGGCCTTGGATACCGCTCTCAGACGCAGATTCAGCTTCTGTGAGATGAGCCCGGATTACAGCCTTCTCAGAGGAAGCACAGTGCATGGCCTTGATCTTGGCGATTTGCTGGAAACCATCAATCAGAGAATTGAAGGCTTGCTGGATAGGGATCACGCCATCGGTCACAGCTATTTTTTGAAAGTGAAACTGGGTGATAGCACGCTGAAAGATGTATTTTTAGACGAGATTATCCCCCTTTTGCAAGAGTATTTCTATGGCAACTTTGGCAGGATCGAACTTGTGCTGGGGCATGGATTTGTAAGGTCTGTTCCGGTTACCCAGTCTCTATTTGCAGTGCCTTCCCCGGATAATGATGAGTTTGGTGACCACGTCCGCTACACCCTGATTCCCCGCAGTAAAATGGATGATCCTGCCTTTGCCAAAGCGCTGCAAGTGCTGATGAAGCATGAGTAATGAAGCCGGATAAGATCAGTGTATTCGAGTACGATCGGCTAAAAGTCGGGGCTGAGTATGGTGGTGTGCTTTTTCACCAAGGCTCTGCATTGAAGCTCTGGAACGCTTTCATGCCAATGGCAATACCCGATATTTCAAGCTGATATCCAACGGGATCGAGTTCTGCGAATACGTGGGCGTAATCCAGGTTGATGGGCTTCAGATTGAGGTCTTACCAAAGCTGGATCGCAGCCCCGGGGACCTGAAAACCTGGCGCGATCTTTTGATCGGAATGCTCCGCGAAGTGAGGCTCTTCCGAGTGTCAGCCCCAAGTTTGGGGATGTTGAGCCTCAAAGCAAACTCCATTTTGGAGCTGTATTTCCAGCTCTTTATCACCGAAGTGGAGTATCTGGTACACACCGGGTTGATCAAGCAGTATCGCCGGCAAGCTCTCAATCACACAGCACTCAAGGGTTCACTCGATTTTCCCCGCCACCTGGTGAAAAACCTGATCCACAAAGAAAGATTCTATACCAGAAGCTCGGTGTATGACCACGATCATGTGTGGCACCGGATCCTTAGTCAATGCATCAGCCTGATCCGCCTGCTTTCCCAAAACACGCATATCCAAAACAGAATCGGTGCTCTGGAGCTCAGTTTTCCCGAAGTGTCCAGCCAAAGGATTTGCGAGGAAAGCTTTCGCAAGCTTGCCTACAGCAGAAAAACCGCAAGCTATCGAAGCGCGATCGGGATTGCCCGACTTTTACTTTTGAGTTTTCATCCTGACCTCGCCAGTGGCAGGAATTCTGTGCTTGCGCTGATGTTTGATATGAATCTGCTCTGGGAAAGCTTCATCTATCACAGTCTGAGAAAAGAGTTCCTGATCCACTCTGCCCCATATTCGGTGAGAGCACAGCGCTCAGCTGACTTCTGGAGTACCGGCTCTTGTCGCAGATACCTAAAACCAGATATCTTTATCGAAAGCACCGTTAACGACAGCAGATACGTGCTGGATACCAAGTGGAAAGATATTAGCAGTTCCGGCCCTTCTGCTTCCGATCTGCAACAGCTCTTTGCCTATTCCCAATTCTTCCGCTCCTCACGAAACGCTCTGGTCTATCCCGGGCGAACCCACGATGTTCAAAGCGGATACTATGCCATCAGCGTGCCCTGGGCAGATTCCGTATTCTGTAGCATCATCCGGTTGGGCTGGGCTCCTCTATCAGGCAGTGGCAACATGAAATCTACCAAACCGTCATGGATTGGATGGAAGCGGACTAAGAATGCCGGCTATCGCTACCGACCATGAAAGCCAAGGGTTTTTAGGATATCAGACGTCCTTGTCTGCAAAAGCTACGAAGTTGCTTTTAGCTCTCGGCCTCCAGCCGGGCTCGGTACGCCAAAGCGGAGTGCAACGAAAGTTTGTGATGAAACGGTTCAGTCAACATGGAGTCTTTATCGCAATCAACCCCTTGTTTAATCGAGTTTAAACTCCACCGGAATGTACAGCTTGACATCAATAGGTTTCCCTTCACTTAATGCAGGCTCAAATCTTACTTTTCGCACAGCTTCAATGGCTGCACCGTCCAAGCCACCGGGAACCGAGCGTTTTACAAAAATATCCCGGATAGATCCGTCTTTTAATACTTCTATTTCCAGGACAACCGTCCCCTGCACCCCTTTTACTCTTGCAGAATCAGGATACACTGGAGAAATGCTGCCAATTAGTACTGGTGGCTTATCCCAGGACACAAACCCCGATGGAGTTCCATCCTCCAGTTTAAATTCCACCGGAACTAGCAACAGTGTATCAATGGGTTTTCCGCCACTTTGTCCGGGAATGAATCCTGCTTTTCGCACAGCCTCAATGGCTGCTTCATCGAAGCCGGGAACTGAACGCCTTACATGAATATTGCGGATAGATCCGTCCTTCAATACTTCTACTTCCAAGACCACCGTCCCCTGGATACGGTTTCTTCTGCAAAATTCTGGATAGACCGGGGAAATGCGGCCAATCAGTATCGGCATATCATCCCATGGCTCAAAATAAACTGGAGTTTTATCATCTGCGGGTGTGTGGCGACAATATCGGGGCGGTGAACATTGCCTAAAAGCATCAACACGCGTTCATACATTTCAATATCTATTTCTTCATAACCGAAATCATGGTAGACTAAATAGACATCTTTCTCAATACCCGCTTTTGAAGTTTCGATCTTCTGTGCTTGCTGTTTAGTGCTTTTTGCCAATTCCGCTTCAGCTGCTTCCGCCAAAAGCCGAAACTTCCATTCACCAGGATCAAGTCCATCCAAGACAGGATTCCAGAAAATCTGCAGATCTTTACCAGGGCTAGTGATGATACCGGTCCATAAATTGAGCGAATTTTTGCTTCAGCTATCTCAATTTCATCATTATATGGCACCAGAGAAAGCTGGTATTGCGCATCGGCTTCTCCTTCCAAATCAAAGCTAATGATGTAATTCCCACTATTGGGATCCGTAACAGACCTGAGATTACTGATCTTCTGAGCGAATAAAAAACCAATAACCATGCATGATAGCAGGCCAAGGGATAGCAGCTTTTTCATGACTCACCTCTCAATTACTAATGAAATGCACATATAATATCCTGTCAAGCAAATCCCGCGAACATGGTCTTCACTATCTCTTAACTGGACAAGAACTGGACAAATTGGGAAAAATCTTATCTTATGGCAGAAATATTTCTTCACTGGAGTTTGGACATTTTGCCACTGTAGGTATTCTTAAGTGATGATTCCCTCAGTACCCCTAGCAGAAGATTCTTGAGAGATAAGTCCCAGCGGGACGGCATCTCAATCGTCTTTCCGGCAGGAGTCTATGTCGTCCCTACAGGACTCAGACATCACTGTTTTGTTTCACATAGCTATCTAAACCCCAATGAAAGGGCTTTCACCACAGCGAATGAAAACTTGGTGAGGATTGCAGACGTCCTCGTCTGCACAAGCAGCGAAGCTGCTTTCTTTTCTCGGCCTGCGGCCTCGCTCGACACGAGACGTGTCGAATCCTTGGTTTTCATGTAAAATGTCGTCCGCTGGACTATAAATCATTCTGAGCCATAGCTATACGAGATGTATATGTTGCTGTAATGCAAACAGTGCGGTACCAGTAGTAGCTGGTATTTATTATGCGAGTTTCCTGTCGCATGGAAATGTTCAAACTCCAGTCGTAGCATCGGTATGCTACGGTACGTAGGGGCGCAAGCTCTGCTGAACATCGTCTCTGCTCATCGCACCGGCTTTGAGCTCTGCTATGATCTTTCGCGCCGGAGTCATACCTTGGGTCACAGGATGCGATACTCTTGCCTTCCTCCCTTCTTTACTCCGTCATTACCCCATAATCCCCTCTTGGGATGAGAGGATTATGAGCTAAACTTCAGGCAAAATTGAGGTTTGGTATCCATCGCCAATCCTTCTGATGGGGCAGGCCGGAGCAGAATCATCACAACTTATTTAGCATAGAGACAAACCTTGATCGGCCGATTTTGCTTGACAGGAACTCACGCTTTCAGAAAGAATCTGCGCAGGGATATTTGGCATCCTGGTATTTAACCTGGATTGTCGCTATTCGAGGATATTAAGCTAATGAGGTTTGCGTGTGAAGATAAGCAAGAAGACTGGGGAAGCTGCCCGGAGTATCAGATTATCGATCCGGACGATAATGATCCTGAGCTATCTGATCCTGGTAGTCTCAGTAGCCTTAGTGACGGCTTATCTATCTTTTCGGAACAATCATCGGCTGGCAAATATGCTGGTGATGAGGAGTGCCCGCGAAACAGGCCTCAGAATCCAGGATCGGATCACGGCGTTTTTTGAGAAACCAGAATTGATAAATAACTACAATGCGGAGCTGATTGAGGGAAAGCTGATCGATCCCCGAGCACAAAACACCTTGATGCAATACTTTCAGAAACAGATCAAGGCGCGTCCCACCGTGAACAGCATCTATTTTGCAAATCCGGAAGGCGGTCTGGCAAACTCGGGGATTGACAAAGCCACTGATAGACCCTATGTGATATTCACGGAAGGCTTTAGGAGCGGAAGATTCCTCAAATACGCCTTGGACGACTCCAATAATAGGGCGGAGCTTTTGCACCAGATCCCCCATTTCGATGCCCGCAATCGACCCTGGTATATTAGAGCTACCCAGTCTGAAGGCATTGTGTGGAGCGAAATCTACCCGATTGCTACAGGAAATAACCTCAGCATCACCGCCAGCCGGGCCGTAAGGGATGATGCTCAACAGCTGATCGGGGTCTTGGGCGTGGATATCTTTCTCTCTGATATCAGTCTTTTTTTGCAGAGCCTGGATCTGGAGCCCGGAGCCAAAACCATTGTCCTGGACAGCGAAGGATATCTGGTGGCCTCTTCGGGAGGAAACAAACTCTATGCCGAAAATGCGGAAACTAACACCAAGACGCGCATCAAAGCGACAGATTCGGAATCTTCCTTTATCCGAGCTATAGCCATGGAATTGAATGGCTTAGACCCTGATCCGTCTCGACCTGAGGATGTGATCCAGTTCACTTCTAAGATCGATGATTCGGCCTTTTTCGTGTCTGTGTTGCCTTTCAAGGCCATCCCTTCCCAAAACTGGTTGATCGTAACTGCCATCCCCGAGGCGAGTTACATGACTATCGTCGAAAAAAGCAACCGGACCACGAAGTATCTGATTGTTCTCGCTGCCTGCTTGCCACAGCTTTTGCGGCATTTTTGGGAGGCAGAATCGCGCGTCCGGTATTGAAACTGGATCAAAAAATACAGGCCATTTCCTCCGGAGAATGGGATGTGCAGCCTGCTCCCTCACATATCATCGAGTTTGATGATCTTGCTTCCGAGATATTATAAGATGAAAAAACACCATTGGCAGCTACATAGAATCCCTGAGCAAAGAGATTACCGAGCGCGCTCAAGCCCAAGAAGAGCTGGCACTGGCCAAGGAAAAAGCTGAGGACGCGAATCGTCTGAAATCCAGCTTTCTCTCTAATATGAGCCACGAATTGCGAACACCGCTAAATGGGATTTTGGGCTTCTCGGAATTGCTCAAGAATCAGCTCAAAGACGAAAGCAGCCACAGCATGGCCGCCATGATCCACAGCTCGGGACAGCGCTTGCACAAAACTCTGGACATGTTGCTGGATCTTTCCCGCATCGAAGCTAACAAGCAAGACCTCAATATGCAGACTTTTGATGCTCTGACTTTGGTGCAAGATTGTGTGAAGCTCTATCTGCCCTTGGCAATCAAGCAGGGTTTGCGCCTGGAGTACGCTCCTGAAAGCGCTAAGATGTTCCTCAGGACAGATGCACATCTCTTGCAGCATATGCTGAATGAACTGATTAGCAATGCCATCAAATACACGCCCAAAGGCAGCATCATCGTTAGTGTTGCCAGGGATGACAGTAGTCTGCTTTTCTCTGTCGCAGACACCGGCATCGGAATCGCAACCGATAAGCATAGCACTGCCTTTGAAGCTTTTAGGCAAGTGAGCGAAGGCTGGGGACGGGCCTACGAAGGCACCGGACTGGGGCTCACAATTGCCATGAAATACGCAAATCTGCTGGGTGGGGAGATCACCCTCGAGAGCGAAGCGGGAAAGGGAAGCACATTCACCGTGATCCTGCCCGCGACGCTGTTGCATAGCCCCATTCAGGCACAGGATATCGCAGACGACACTCCTTCTCCGGAGCAGACAATCATGGCAACGAGGAAGTTCAACCTTCTGCTCGTCGATGACGATCCTGCCTGCAAACTCCTGGTAGAAAAGATGTTGCAAGAACAAGCCGACATCCAGTATGCAGCTGCCGGAAAAGAAGCTCTGCACATGCTGGAACACAGAACTTATGATGCCATCCTGCTGGATATAAATCTGGTAAAGGGGCTAAACGGAACTGAAGTGCTATGTGAATTGCGCAAGCTTCCCGCTCACCGCGATACTCCGGTGATCGCTCTCACAGCCTATGCCATGGTCAGTGATCGCGAGAACCTATTGAATATGGGCTTCGACGCGTACATCTCAAAACCTTTTGACATCAAGACTTTGCAAGATACTGTCAGCGCAGTATGCACGGGGATGAGCTCAGGGTATAGCGAGAGACCGCAATGAGCACCAAGAAGGTAAACAAGTCCTGGACCGGAGATGAAGAGCTGGATGAACTGATCGACGGTAAGCGTCTGAAGCGCAAGGCCAAAGCGGATGAGCCGCTTGATCCGGGGTTGTCTGTTTTTCTTCCTGCTGACTGCTGATGAGC
>JAJOKA010000189.1 GCA_021206555.1 Candidatus Cloacimonadota bacterium
ACACGGGATGTGCCATGACGGCTCGTTCAAAATCCATTCTTTGCTGCTGCTTGATTCGCCCCAGGGTAACGTGCAGCTTGAGAGCTTTGGGATCAGCTTCGATGTTCAGGCTACGCAGGCTGCTGATCAATTGGCGGTTCAGAATCCGCAGGTCTTTGTCGCTACCGTTCAGTTTCAACCATAGCAGACGCGGAAACCTGGCAGGGAAGAGCTCATAGCCTTCCGCGTTCAAATATGCCGCTTCATGCTTTGCGGCACTTGCGGCCAGCAGGTTTTGCAAGGCTTCGATCTTGTTTTCGGCTACTTCTCCGATGAAGTTCACCGTAAGATGCAGGTTCTGGGGTTTGACCCAATTGATCCCTCCCGGAGAGAGCCGCATAAAATAGTCCAAAGCCTCTTGCAGCTCAGCTTTGAGCGTTGGGGTACTTCCAGAGCGACGAACATCCGCATCAGCGCTTATATCCGATGTCCATGAGGAACTTTTTGCGATGGGTGATATCAGTATCCAGCTCTATACCTTTGGGAGAGAAGCCATCGATCACACCCATGATGCCCGATCCTTGCTCCGTTTTTGCTACTATAACCTGCACAGGATTGGCTGTAGCGCAAAAGATCTGCACCACTTCGCGGCAGCTTTTGATACCCGGCAACACGTTGATGGGAAAGGCTCCGCGCATGATGATCAGGAAGCTATGCCCGCAGGCCAGACGATGCATGTTTTGCACGGCGATATCGATCAATTCGTTATCTGTGCCATCCTTACGGATCAGGCAGGGGCCTGAAGCTTCACAAAATGCCAGACCAAACTTGATCCCCGGGACGCTGTTTACCATTACTTCATAGAGGTCTTCCACCGTTTTGATAAAATGGCTCTGACCCAAGATGATATTGCAATCTTCGGGAAAGCTTAACTGTCGGTTTTGAAGTTCCATGGGGCACCTCGCCTATCGATATTTTCTATCCCAAGTAAATAAATGGCAAGCCCTGTGTCAAGGAAAATGTAGGCTTTCAGTGAAAAAAAGCATTGACAAAAACTCCCACATCGCAATTCCATGCAGGGGTGTGAAACTTCAATGCAAGTACTTGGAGTTATCTCCCTTAAAATCACTATGGAGGTTTATATGCCACAGCTGCCGCCAATATGGTATTTGGCGCCCTTCGGGGCCGTATCAGCGCTCATCTTTGCCTATATTCTTTATCGCAATGTCCGGGCTCAAAATCCGGGAAACAACCGGATGGTGGAGATTGCCGGATACGTCCGGGAAGGAGCCTATGCCTATCTGCTTCAGCAGTACAAGGGCATCGGCATCTTCTTTGCCGTGGCGCTGGCTGTATTTCTCTTTCTGGCATATTCTCTGAAAGTGCTTGATCCCATGATTCCCTGGGGCTTTCTCAGTGGTGGAATAATGAGCGGTCTGGCCGGATTCATCGGCATGAACACAGCCACAATGGCTTCCAGCCGCACGGCTCAAGCCTGTTCTGAAAGCTTGAATAAAGGGCTCAGAGTAGCCTTCCGGGCAGGTGGCGTGATGGGTCTCACAGTAGTAGGCCTGGCTTTGATCGATATCTCCGCTTGGTTCTACATCCTCAATCTGATGGGCTACCCCCTGGAAAAGATCGCCGTGGTGATGCTTTCCTTTGGTATGGGTGCCAGCACCCAGGCCTCTTTGCGCGCTTGGGCGGAGGTATCTATACCAAAGCAGCAGACGTTGGGGCAGACCTTGTGGGCAAAGTGGAAGCCGATATTCCGGAAGACGATCCTCGCAATCCCGCCACCATCGCCGATAACGTTGGTGACAATGTGGGCGATGTCGCCGGCATGGGCGCAGACCTTTATGAATCTTACGCGGGCTCCATCCTGGCCACAGCAGCATTGGGGATGAGCGCGGTGTTGAGGCTATCCGCCACTTCTCCCTCCATCAGCAGTTTTATGGTCAATTTCATCGCCGCGCCATTGGTACTGGCAGGCTTTGGAGCACTACTCTCCATCATCGGCATCTTCATCGTCTCCACCAAAGAGAATGCCACGATGAAAGAGCTGATGGCCGCGCTGAACAAAAGCGTGTATATCAGCAGTGTGCTGATTGCCATCGCATCCTATGTGGTAACCAAGACCCTTTTGCCAGGCGAGTATTATCTGGGCATCTTCCTCTCTTCATTGGTGGGGCTTCTGGCCGGCATCATGATCGGACACACTACAGAATTGTGGACATCACATTCCTACAAAGCTACCCGCAACATCGTCAAACAAGGCGAATACGGCTCAGCCACAGTGATCCTGGAAGGGATCAGCGTGGGAATGCTCTCTACGGCCATGCCGGTGATCATCATCGCAGCAGGTATTATGATTGCCTACGTAGTATCCGGTGGCTTTCATCATGTGGAACTGGGACTATATGGCATTGGTTTTGGCGCGGTGGGCATGCTGGCAACTCTGGGTGTAACCCTGGCCATGGATGCCTTTGGCCCTATCGCGGATAATGCCGGTGGCAACGCCCAGATGGCATATCTGCCCAAAGAAGTGCGCGAACGCACGGACAATCTGGATGCTGTGGGCAATACCACCGCGGCCATCGGCAAAGGCTTTGCCATCGGTTCCGCTGCCCTCACAGCCATGGCGCTTTTGGCTGCTTATCTGGAAAAGGTGCGTGACGGCCTGGTGATGATGGGCAACAAAATCGGCGAAACAGCCATGATGGACATCTCCTATGGCAACGTCAGTGAAACGATCGAAGCAGGCAAGGCCAGCTTGAGCCAGTTTATCGCGTATTATCAAGTAAATCCACTCAATCCCAAATTCCTGCTTGGAATCTTCATCGGCGCCATGGTCGTGTATGTCTTTTCCGCGCTCACCATCAAGGCTGTGGGCAAAGCAGCCGGACTGATGGTGAAAGAAGTGCGTCGTCAATTTACCACCATGCCGGGCATCCTGCAAGGCAAGACCAAGCCGGATTATGCCCGTTGTGTGAAGATATCCACCATTGGCGCGCAGCAGCAGATGGTGTTGCCCGCAGTCATCGGCATTGTGACCCTGTGATCGTGGGACTGATCTTTGGCGTAGCCGGTGTTTTAGGACTGCTCATCGGTGGGCTCACCACCGGATTTGTGACCGCGGTGATGATGAATAATGCCGGAGGCGCCTGGGATAACGCCAAGAAATGGGTTGAGACCGGTGAAAGCGGTGGCAGCGGTTCTGCCGTGCACAAAGCCACCATCGTGGGAGACACGGTGGGCGATCCCTTCAAGGATACTGCCGGCCCCTGCATCAACATCCTGATCAAGCTGATGAGCATGGTTTCCATCGTCTTTGGCGGCTTCATCGTGGCCTATTCTCCCAAGATTGAAGCCCTCTACACGCCCAAACCCAAGCTTGAGATCATCGAGCAAGTAGCTGTGTCCCAACCGGATACACTGATGGTTCAGGAAACTACGCTACCGTAACAGCTTGTAGAGAATACATGCGTATCAGATTCGTGGGCTGCTCTTCGCAGCCCTTTTCTCTCTGATCATCGTGAGCCTCATCTGGCAGTTTGCGGAAGTTCCGATTTCGCTTTTTGCCGAAAGGGGAGTGGCTGTCTTGAGCGGCAATCCCTTCAATCAGATTCGGGTCCTGGATCACGCGGGAATCCCTCAACAGCTTTATCGTGATGGAAAGCGGCATTACAACCCCCTATTCATCGCGGTGGAAGCCTCTGATGCCTATCACAGCGGAGATACCTCCACTTTTCTCAAGCTTAGCGATTGGCTGTTGGAACATATCGAAGAAACTGACAGCACCGCATTTGTTTCCTACAGCTTCGATTACCCGGTTTATCAGCAAAAGGCGCCTTGGCATTCAGCGCTCACCCAGGCCGTGGTGATGGTCTGCCTGGCACAACGGGCAGAACAGGAACAGGATCCCAGATTGCCGGAACTGAGCGCGAAGCTGCTCAATACCCTCAAACCCGCAAGCGCTAAACTGAGCTATGAGATTGCCCCGGGCGCGCTCTGGTTTATGGAATATCCTGCGCCTCAGCCTTATTACTCGCTTTCCGGGATGATCAGCACCTTGATCAAGTTAATCGAGTACCATGAACTCACAGGGGATGACTCCGCTTTAGAACTTTTTGACCGGGGTCTGCAAGGTCTGTGGATGAAACTTCCCGAATTTGACTATCACGGCTATAGCTACTACAATTTAGCCGGGCTCAAAGCCGGAAGGATGTATCACCAAAGGCATATCCAGAGATTGGCGGAACTGCACAAATACAGCGGGGATCCCATGGTTCACTATTATCACGAACGCTGGCAAAAGGCTGATCGCCTGCCCGTGCTCTGGCAGTTTATCTTCAACCCCCGCCCCAAAAGAATCCTGGCCTTTAGTCTGGCCTGGCTTGGATTTTGGATGTTGATCAGCCTGATTTTGCGTCGGCTTTACCGATAACAGTAGAGTTGGTCTGTTCCTTTGTGGAACCTGAGAGTGCCCATCTGCCATCCTGCCTCTGATTTAGCCTCTGTCTGACTCCCGGTTTAGCCCATAATCCCCCCATGCTATAAGGAGAATATGAGGTAAATGAGAGATAGTGTTGCGGTGAAGGGAAAGGGGGGAATTGAGAATTGACAATTAAGCTTCGCGCTTGCAGTCACTTGAAAACCTGATAACTGCACATTTCCGCTGCTGGAAGTCGAAAGCGCCAAAGACAAGGAGCTCCGATGCGATCTATGGAGAAGCCACGAATCGGATTGGCTTCACTTGATTGGGATAGCGCTTACGACTCCCAGGGAGGCATATCCGCGTGCTATTAACTAATCTGCGCTCATCTGCGCTTTTATCCGCGTAAATCTGCGGGAAAATGAGCTAAGAGCAAATCCGGGTACTTAGGAATACTTTGAAGTGATCTCCTCCATGCCAGGCAGGCTGTAGACCTTGAATTGATCGACTCTGATGCTGCTATCTTCGGCAAATTCGATCTGATCGCGATAGCTGATGAACTCTTCATTGTGGTTCTTGATATGCGCCAGAAGGTCCGGGTGCACCAGGATGCGCAGGTGTTTATTGCGAATGAAGTATTCGCTGCGCACTAGCCAGCGATAGACGCGCATGGTGACAGCTTCTTTGCTGATGATGCGACCACTGCCATTGCAGAAGGGACAGGGCTCGGAAAAGTTTGCCATGATCGTGGCACGCATGCGTTTACGGGTAACTTCCACCATCCCGAGATCGGTGAAAGGATAGACCTTGTTTTTGGCGCGATCACGACGCAGGCCTTTGCGTAGAATGTCGATCACTTCGGCTTTGGCTTTGTCATCATTCATGTCGATAAAGTCGATCACGATCACTCCGGAGAGGTCACGCAGGCGGATCTGACGCGCGCATTCAGCGGCTGCTTCCAGATTGGTCTTGCGCACAGTTTCTTCGTAGTGACTTTTGCCGGTGAAGCTTCCGGTATTGATATCGATGGCCACCAGAGCTTCGGTTTGTTCTATCTTGATATTGCCCCCGGAGGGTAAATAGATGCGGGAGTGGAAGATGGTTTCGATCTTCTTTTCGATGCTCCAGGCATCAAAGATGGGGCTGTCCTCTTTGTACAGCTCCACGGAAGGGATGAGATCGGCAGAGATGTCCTGCAGTTGGTTGACGATGTCTTTGTAAAAGGATTTGTCGTCGATCACCAGGCGATCCACGTGCTCGCCAAAGAGATCACGGATAAGATAGTTTACCAAAGCGTTTTCTTCAAAGACGCAGACCGGGCCTTTGGCGTATTTGAGTTGCTTTTCGATCAAGCGCCAGGTCTTGGCCAGGGCTTTGTATTCGTTGCGAAAATCGTCCTCATCACTCCCTTCGGCTTCAGTGCGCACGATCAGTCCATAGGATGGATCTTTGATGTCGTTCAAAATGGTGCGGATGCGGTTGCGCTCGCCTTGGGAATATATCTTGCGGGAAATGGCGATTTTGTTCTTATTGGGAAACAGCACCAGGTACTTGCCGGGGATGGAGATTTGACCGGTAAGGCGTGCCCCTTTGGAACCGATGGGGCCTTTGTGCACTTGCACCACGATCTCCTGACCGGGTTTGAGCAGCTTACCGATCTGCGAGCTATCAGAGGGATTCAGCCGTTTACGCGGTTTTTCATCTTCATAAAGCTCCAGAAAGTCTTGCACGATGTCGCTGTAATGCAGGAATGCGGTGCGCTCCAGACCGATCTCGATGAAGGCGGCACCCATGCCCGGCAACACGTCTTTCACTGTGCCCTTATAGATGTTCCCCACGGGATTCTGATGGTCTTTGCGCTCCACAAAGAGCTCGACTAAGCGATTGTCTTCCAACACGGCCACGCGCTTTTCCAGGGCATGGACATTGACGATGATCTCGGTATTCACACTGTCTTTGCGCATATCAGTCCACCACGATCGGCATCAGATATTGCCAGGTTCCCGGTTCAATGTGCTCGATGTAGCTTCTGGCCAGGCTTTCCACGTCAAGCAGTTGGGGGCTGAAGATTTTTTGCAGAGTGAGATTGAAGAATTCCGAATCCTTCAGGGCTTCAAAAAAGCTCATCTTGACGGGATAATCCACCGTTTCATAACTGCTGAGATTCGCCATTTCGGCAACAGCGGCAAGGGCCTGATCCAGACTGCCGATTTCGTCGATAAGCTCAACCGCCAGAGCGTCTTCCGCGCTGTAAATGCGGCCTTCGGCAATGCTGTTGATCTTTTCCGGAGCGATGCCACGGGCAGACATCACGCGGGACTTGAACTCGTCGTAAGTGGCGACGGAACTGAGCTTTAAAGATTCAAGGAGTTCCGGAGCATAGGGTTCCAAGGGGTTAAAGGCTCCGGCAAACTTGCCATACTTGATGGTTTGGGATCTGAGCCCGACCTTGCGACCCAAAGCTGTGGCTTCGGGCAACACCATAATGACTCCGATGGAGCCGGTAATGGTGCCGGGATCAGCCATAATGCGGTCTGCCGCGCAAGAGATGTAATATCCACCGGAGGCAGCAACGCCACCCATGGAAACCAGTATGGGCTTTTTTAGCCTTTAAGCGCAGTAATTCCTGATAGATCAATTCACTTTCCAAAGCGCTGCCACCGGGGCTGTTTACCCGCAATACCACGGCTTTCACGCTTTCATTGGCCATGAGATCCTTGGTGATCTTGCGCACTTTGGCAAAGGAAATGAGGCTTTGATTGTAGCCTGAGCTTCCGGGGGCGATATTGCCACTGAGATACACCACGGCGATCTTATCCCCTCTGGGCATTTTGCGCGAGGGCTTGTAATCTGCGATGCTAACCAGCTTCTCCGGATCAGCTTCCATTTTGGCCAGCATATCAATGCGGGACATGGCGTGGTCAACCAGCTTCATATCCACAGCTTGCTCAGCCCGGATAAAGAGGTCTTCACGGTTGTTAAATACTGCACGCACATCGTCTTTGGTGAGAGCGCGGTTTTCGGCAATGGTGCCCAGGATCAGTTCAAAGCGGTCAGAAAGCACGTCAGCAATGTTCTGACGGGTGCCTTCGGAGAAAGAAGTCTGACTGTAAGGTTCTCCGGCGCCCTTGAACTCACCGGCCTGGATCACGTGCATCTTGATCCCGAGTTTCTCGTATAGTTCTTTGTAAAACATGGCATTTACCGATGTTCCGGTGAGCAGCAATCCTGCAGAAGCCGAGGGTTCCATAAAGATCTCATCGGCATAAGAAGCCAGGATGTAATCTCCCTGACCGATGTAATCGCCAAAGGCATAGACGGGCTTTCCGCTGGCTTTGAAATCCTGGATAGCCAGGGCCAGTTCGTTCAAGGCCGGAAGAGATACTTGCATCATTCCGGGTTCCAGTATCAAGCCTTTGATGCGCTTATCGCCGGCAGCATGGGTGATCTTGGCACTCATGTTCTGAATGCTGTTCGCGCTGCTGCGACCCATGAAATTGAGCGGCATCACTTCGTTGTAATCCGCGATCAGACCGGAGGGATTGACCCTCAGCCAGCTGTTGTCGGTGATGATCACCGAACTCTGTGTGCTCATGGCTAACTTGCTGAACTGCCTGCCCGTACAATAGGACATGGCAATCAGCAGGATCAGCCCGATGACTACTAATACAACTACTTTTTTGGTGCTCATGAGAGCCTCCTTGATAAATTGCTTGTATAAAACATTGGGATTGTTAAACTTGAGGTAATGGGAGACAGATGGTGATGGCTCCTGATAAAAACGCAGAAATCCGGCCACATAAAAAAAGTGGCGGAGATGTAGGGATTCGAACCCTAGAAACGCTCGCACGTTTACACGATTTCCAATCGTGCTCCTTCAGCCAACTCGGACACATCTCCGCAAGGGCGTAGGCCAATCTTTTGTAAGGCCGGATTCTGTCAAACATTTTAATGCCGGAAGTGCCGATAGCCAGTGAAGACCATGGCCATGTCGAGCTCATCACATGCGCCCACGCATTCCTCATCCCCTTTGGAACCGCCGGGCTGGATTACAGCTTTGATGCCGGCTTGATAGAGCTCATCGATGCTGTCACGATAAGGGAAAAAGCCATCCGAAGCGCAAACGGCCTGCTTCAGATCATGATTGAACTTCTTGGCTTTCCAGATGGCGATGGAGGTGCTGTCGATGCGGCTGGTCTGCCCGATGCCAAAACCCACGATCTGATTGGGCAGAGCCAGGGCTATGGCGTTTGACTTGAGCAAGCTTACGGCCTTCCAGCCAAATAGCAGAGCGCTGAATTCTTCCTTACTGGGTTGTCTGCGAGTGGGCACCTGCCAACCGCTGATATCTTCGGATACCATGTCCCACTCTTGAGCCAGATAACCCCACTGCATGGTCTTGATCTCATAGGATTCCGGGGCTTGATCAGGAAAGAAGGATCGTAAGAGATCAATCTGCGGCTCTTCTTTTTCATCAGCACGTCAAGTACGCCATCTTCATAGCCGGGAGCAATGAGGATCTCGGTGAAGATGCGATTGATCATCACCGCTGCTTCCAGATCCAGCTTGCGATTGACCACCACGATCCCGCCAAAAGGGGCCACAGTGTCGGTGGCAAAAGCACGGCGATAGGCCTCAGCCAGGTTTGTGCCACTGCCAATACCGCAGGGATTGCAGTGTTTGATGATGATCACGGTGGGTTCGGTAAAGAGGCGGATGGCTCTCAGGGAAGCGTCAATATCCAGGATGTTGTTAAAGGAAAGGTCTTTGCCGTGCAGACAGTCCCAGCCTTCCTTTCTGTTCGTATAAAAGGCGGCCATTTGATGCGGGTTTTCGCCATAACGCAGTTGGTCTTGCAAGGTGCAACTGAGATCCAGATAGGGCGGCATTTGCGTGACCGGATGCTCTTCACAACGGAAGTCCTCGAAGTATTCAGCGATTACGGAATCGTAATGAGACACCATGGCAAAGGCCTTTTGGGCCAGATAGCTGCTCCAGCATTCGGGGATACTGCTATCCTGCTTCAGATGCTCCAAAGTGGGTGCGTAATCCTTGGGATCGGTGAGCACAGTAACCTGGCGGTAGTTCTTGGCAGCAGCACGGATCAGGCCTGGGACCACCGATGTCGATGTTTTCGATGATCTCGCTATGGGCAGCGTTTTCCTTCATGCGCACGCTGGCAAAGGGATAGAGGTTCACCACCACGATGTCGATGTGGTCGATGCCGTGTTCTTCCAGGCTACGGTGATGGGCGGCATTCTCACGATCAGCCAGGATGGCACCGTGAATCTTGGGATGCAGGGTTTTTACGCGTCCATCCAGGATTTCCGGAAAGCCGGTATAGTCACTTACCTGAACCAGTGAGCGGCAAAACTGCTTGAGGTGCTTTGCCGTGTTTGATGTGGATAATATCTTATAGCCCAGAGTTTCCAGCTCCATGGCCAGGGTTTCGATGCCGGTTTTGTCTGATACACTGATAAGTGCGTATTTATTCATGAGATCCGTCCTCGTCGATGAGCTCGACTAAATCTTTAATATCTTTCTTGCTTAGGTAGGCTTTCAGGTTTTCGTTGAGTTTGCCGTCGCTATACATTTCCAGGCTGATGCGTACCACGCGTTGAGGCACTTTCTGGATGAATTCTTCGCTGTCTTTATTGTCGATCACGCTTACCAGCACGATCCCGCCCAGAATGATCAGCCAATTTAAGTATATCCAAAACAGGAAGATCGGCAAGGCAGCCAGCACTCCATACACAGCCTGGTAACTGGTGAGATTGTAAATATAATAATCAAAGCCGGATTTGATCAAGACCCAAAGCACCGTAGTCCAGAAGGTACCACGGATCAGGCTGGCTCTGCGGATCTTGGTGGTGGGCAGGAGCATATACAGCAGCAGCAGAGCCAAAAACTGGATCACAAACGGCAATATATACGAGAGCCAGGTAAAGAGCGGCATCCTTAAGACTCTGGAAATAATGGGCAAGGACGAGCTGGAAAAGAGCAGCACGATGATGAAGAGCCCAAAGACCAGGGTGCCAAAGAACTTGATGAACTGGCTCAGAATGTCTTGCGAGACAGGGGCATGAGTGCTTAAGATGCGATCAAAGGTATTGCGGATATTGTCAAAGAGCAGATATGACGAGACCAATAGGATCACAAAGACCATGATGTTCAAACCCATGCGGCGCTGGATCATCTCGTTGATCATCTCCATCACCACTTCGGCCGAACCGGGAATGAAGTTCTTGGCCACCACATCTCCGATCTTTTCTTTCAGATTGAGGAAAGGCAGATCAGGAGCCAGCATCACGATAAAGGTGATAAAGGGAATGAAGCCAAGGATGGTCACATAAGCCAGGCTGCCGGCCTCGCGGGGTACCTTTTCTTTGTCTATGCGGGTGTACATCAGGATCACAAAGTTCTTGATCTCCTGCCATATCTTGTGGCGTCTGGTGGGCGAGGCAGCGGTGAGATAGATCCTGTACAGATCAATGATCACGATCCTCAAGAGCCCTGAGAGCAGCTTCCTGATCCCGGAAAAGAGACTTCCTTTGCGCTTGCCCATCACTCCTCCCTCAGGGCGATTACCGGATCCAGATTGCCGGCTTTGATGGCCGGAGCGATGCCAAAGATCATCCCGATGCCCACGGAAACCGAAAGCGCAGTGAAGATCATATTGACGTTGGCCACCATCGGCATGTCCAGATAGCCGCTCACGAGATCCAGAATGGCATAGCCCAAAACGATGCCAAATACTCCTCCCAGAGCGGTGATGAGCACGGTTTGCACCATGAACTGCACAAAGATATCCAGCCTGCGGGCTCCGATGGCCAGGCGCACTCCGATCTCCCTGGTGCGTTCTTTGATGGAGGCCAGCATGATGTTCATAATCACGATACCTCCCACCAATAGCGAGATAGCTGCGATCATGATGAAGATCGCGCTGAACATCTTGGCGCTCTGCTGCATCTGAATCATATCTTCCTGCGCGGAGCTGACCCGGAACACCCTTTTCCCGCCTTTCATTTGCAGGATGATGGGCTCCAGTTTCTTTTGCAGTTCCAGCGCGGCTTCCGGACTGTGAGCGATGATCTCCACCTGGTCTATCTTGCTGCCGGGAGAGATCTTGTGCAGCATCGTGGAAAGCGGGATGTAGCTGCGGTGATTCATATAATCCAGGGCGTTTTTGCCCCACATTCCTCCGCCTCCGGGATTTTCCCAATACTTCTCAGTGAGCACTCCGATCACCGTCATCATCTGAGAACCCAGCATCACGCTTTGTCCGATGGGATCGCGTTCACCAAAGAAATGATCTGCCACTTTGCTGCCCAAGACGATCACATTGCTGTTTTCCCGGATGTCGATGTCATTGATGAAGCGTCCTTTTTCCGGATACCAGTTTTCCACCACCTGCATATCCGGAAACACTCCAAAGAGGTGCCCGCCATAATGTTTGTTGCGATAACGCAGTCGGGTATTCCAGGATGAGATATTGGGATTGAAGGCTTTCGCTTCCGGGATCAGGCTTTGCAGAGTCCTGAGCTCGCTGAGGCTGAGCTTGGCCTCACCTCCCTGACGGAAGTCATAGTTCCAATTGAAGCCGATTTCCACTTTGCTGAGCCCACCCCGTTCCGTCATCCACTGCATGGTGCTTTGATTCATGCCGGCCAGGATGGCCAGCACCACCATGATGCACATCACTCCCAGCACGATGCCCAGAACTGTGATAGCGCTGCGCACTTTGCGCATGGCGATGTCAGCCACTCCGATGTGCAGGGATTCAGCCAGCGAGATCGCCATAATCAATCAACCCATCACGGATATTGATAACTCTGTCTGCTCTGGCTGCCACTGCCGCATCGTGGGTAACCATGATCACCGTATTGCCCGCGCGGTGCAACTCACTGAAGATTTCCAGAATGTCCCCACCGGCTTGAGAATCCAAATTTCCGGTAGGCTCATCCGCCAGGAGTATGGAGGGAGTGTTTACTATCGCCCGGGCAATGGCCACGCGTTGCCTTTGCCCACCGGAAAGCTCATTGGGCTTGTGCTTAAGTCGATCGCTCAAGCCCACACTGTCCAATATCCTTTCTGCTTGTTGCTTGCGAGCCCGGGCAGAATTGCCGGCATACATCAGCGGCAACTCCACATTCTTCAATATGCTGAGGTGGGGTAATAGATTGAAGGATTGAAACACAAACCCGATCTTGCGATTTCGGATTCCGGCCAGGGCGGATTTGGGCAGAGCGCTCACCAGATCGCCATCCAGATGATACTCACCGGCACTGGGGCGATCCAGACAGCCGATGATGTGCATCAGTGTGCTTTTACCGGAGCCGGAAGGCCCCATTATGGCCACAAACTCCCCTGCCTCAATTACGAGGTCAATGCCGTCCAGGGCTCTTACTTTCACCTTGCCCAGATAATAATCTTTTATCAGGCCTTTGGTCTTGATGATTTCCATTACTTTTTTCCACCTATGTATCCCATCCACTGTGATTCGCCCAATATGTCAATAAAAATCGTCAAACTCCAAGACTTAG
>JAJOKA010000226.1 GCA_021206555.1 Candidatus Cloacimonadota bacterium
CTACTGATTTGGGAACAGCCTACCGGCCGCAAAGCTGAAGCGTTCCTGCAATGTTGCGGATTGGTTTGCGGAAAATTACCTTCTGGAACAAGGCGTTTCTGAGCTGTTTCGGGGTCAGGCGTCTGAGGACATCATACCAGTTTGGCGTAGAGAGCAAGATGCGCTTGCATAAAGAAACCGTCACAACCGCGTTTCTCGTTTCTCGTCTCCCTTCACTCATACCGGCATTTCCAGCTGGCCCCGCACACATAGCATTTGCTTTGATACCAGTGAGTTCTGGTTCCGCACTTCGGACAGCTCCATTGCTGTTTTTGCTCTTCCAGCCAGGCGTCCATGCCGATCTCTTTTATGCGATGGAGGTTATCGATCACATCGATGTGATGCGCCCATTCATCATGCGCAAACTTCGTGATCATCGCGCAGGGAAATTCCGCGCAAAAGGCACAGCATTCTGATCCGTGTTCCCGGTTGCAGAGAATGAACTCACAATCCGGATTGACCCAGAGGCACATCCAGCGCAGGGCTCATCCTGATAATCCAGTTTCAGCTGCGCCAGGTTCTTATCACCCAGGGCTTTGTCATGAAGCAACATCGAGCTGCAAGCTCCGCAGTACAGTCCGCATTTAGTGAGGTATTTTCGCATTTGGATCTCCCCATATATTGATATTGACAGCATGGCAAGGGAGCAATCCCTGTCAAGAACGAATGTCGACGCTCCACCACCGTTGGAGTTCAATCGGCCTTATCAAAGCCGTGTTGATTGAGATTTACGTGGCCGATTGGACTTCAACCAGCGAGCCAGCGATAGGATTGCAGACCTCTCGTCTGCACAAGCAGCTTGAGTTGCTTACATTGTTACGACCTCCACCTCACTCGACACGACTGGGCCCCCAAGGCGGAGCAAAGCGAAGTCTTGGGGTGGAACAGACGTGTCGAATCCTATTCCAGGCATCGGAATGCAAGGAAACTCTTGACAGAATCAGGCTAAGCGGAATATATAGTAAATCAGATAAGAAAGCCATTGAGGGAGACTACCGATGGAACACGAAGATCGAAAGCCTGCCAGCATCTTCCAGGGACTGACAGAGGATGAAGTAAGCAGTTTTGCCAAGGACTTACCGCGCGTCAAGTTCAAAGCCGGACAGAGCATTATCACCGAAAATGAATCAGCTAAGGACTTGTTTTATATATGTAAAGGCCGGGTGGAAATCATGAAGAGTCTGCATCATCCGGAGTTACCCACAGCACAGCTTTCAATATTGGAGCCCGGAGAGTTTTTTGGCGAAATGGGTGTGCTCAATGATGAACCTCGCAGCGCCACGGTTCGGGCTCTGGACGATGTGGAGTTGCTCACGATCCCACGTGAGGTCTTCGCGGAGATTTCATTTACCCATCCGATGGTGATGTATAATCTGATGCGCACGCTGTCCGGACGCTTGCGCAGCACCAATGAGCGCTTTGTGGAGCTGATGGACGAGATGATCAGCAAAAACAGGTTGATGGCCATCGGCATGGCGGCCAGCAAGATCATCCACGATATCAAGACTCCTCTCACCGTGATCGTGCTCACCGCGCAATTGATCGAAAATCTCTTTCCCACCAGCAGCGAATTCAGTCAAAGCATTGTTAAACAAACCAGATTGGTCGATCAAATGGTGCGTGAGATTCTGGATTTTGCGCGAGGCGTGGAAAGCACACCGCTGATGCAGAAGGTAAATCTAAGCGCTTATCTGGATGAGATACACAGCCTGCATGAAGGCACCTTTTCCGGACGTAAGATCAGTTTTGTGGTGGAGAACAAAGTGCAGGATGATGTGTATTTTGATGAAAGCAAGATCCGCCGGGTGCTGATGAACCTGATCAAAAACGCGTCTGAGGCCATCAACACCGATGGCGAGATCAAGATTTCCACCAGTCTGAACTCAGGTTGGTTGCAAATCAGCGTGATCGACAATGGCCCCGGAGTGCCGCTGAAAATTCGCGATCAACTCTTTCAGCCTTTTGTTACAGACGGAAATCACATGGCACGGCTTGGCTTCCGATCTGCAAAAAGCTGGTTACGGAGCACCAGGGACGCCTGGAATATAAGCCTTTGGAACAGGGTGGAAGCCGCTTTGACATCAGGCTTCCGCAGACAATGAAATAAAAAGGCTTGTCAAAATACGCGGCTCAAATAACTTGGTACGCAAAACGAAAATTGAAGGGACGGTTTATCATGTCAAGAATATGCGATATCTGTGGAAAGTCCGCTCAGGTTGGCAATCATCGCTCACACGCTTTGAACGCCACCAAGCGTCGCTTTTACCCCAATCTGCATGAAATTCGTGCGATCATGAGTGGCGGTGTGCAACGCGTAAAAGTTTGCAGCTCCTGCCTTAAAGCAAATAAAGTCCGTAAAGCCGTATCCAGATAAGATACATCTTACGCGTACTCAGCTTTTATTGAATAAATCGGGAATACGGTCATGCCGGATTCCCGTTTTCGCATTAAACAATTTCTACCCCAGGGGGAAACGTGTTGATCGAAGAAATTCAAGTACAGGTGGCTGAATCCTCAGCCGCAATGCGAGATGTCAGACGCGAACTGGCCAAAGTGGTGGTGGGGCAGGATGCCGTCATCAAACGCTTGCTGATTGCCATCCTGGCAGACGGCCACGTGCTCATTGAGGGCGTGCCGGGTCTGGCAAAAACTGATTGTGAGCAGTCTGGCGCAGACTCTGCAAGCCAGCTTCAACCGCACTTCAGTTCACTCCGGATCTCTTGCCGGCCGATATTACCGGCACCTTGATCTTTAACCAGAAGACCGGTGAGTTTAGCCCCAAGAAAGGGCCGATCTTTGCCAATTTTATCCTGGCTGATGAGATCAATCGCGCGCCGTCCAAGGTGCAATCCGCGCTGTTGGAGGCGATGCAGGAGCGCCAGGTGAGCATCGGAGACACCAGCGAGAAACTGCCACAGCCTTTCTTTGTGATGGCCACGCAAAATCCCATCGAGCAGGAAGGCACCTATCCTTGCCGGAAGCGCAAGTTGACCGCTTTATGATGAAGCTTTTGATCCGCTATCCCTCTTTTGAGGAAGAGAGACAGATCATGGCGATGATGGTGGATCCGGTGGAGCAAAAGCTGCAAGCCGTGCTCAGTCCGGTCCAGATTTCCGGGATGCGGGAAGTGATGCATAAGGTCTTTATGGAAGATAAACTTACGGATTATGTGTTGCATCTGGTGATGGCTACGCGGCATCCGGAGCGTTATCCCAGGCTCAGTGCTCTGGCTCCGCTCATCAGTTATGGCGCGTCTCCCCGAGCCAGCATCAATCTGGCCAGAGCGGCCAAGGCTCATGCCTATATGGAAGGGCGTGGCTATGTGATTCCGGATGATATCAAAGCCATTGGCGCGGACGTCTGAGGCATCGCATCGTGCTTTCCTACGAAGCGGAAGCCGAAGAAATCAAAAGCGAGGAAATCATTAGCCGCATTCTGGATGAGATCGAAGTACCCTGATCCAAAGGTGACATAGTGCATCTGGTAAGCACTGCTGATATCCTCAAGCGCATTCGCCGTCTGGAGATCATGACCAAGAATGTGGTCAATGAGATCTTCGCCGGAGAGTATCATTCCAGCTTTCGCGGCCAGGGTTTGGAGTTCAGTGAAGTGCGGGAATATCAGGCCGGGGATAACTATCGGGATATTGATTGGAATGTGTCCGCCCGTCTGGGCCTGCCCTTCATCAAGAAATATCGTGAGACGCGTGAGCTGAGCGTGGTCTTCATCGTGGACATCTCTGCTTCACAGTTTTTGGGCACAGTTTCCGCGCTCAAAAAAGAGCGCATTGCCGAGATCGTGGCCACTTTGGCCTTTTCCGCGGTTGCCAATGGCGACAGATGCGGATTGATCATGTTCTCAGATCGCTTGGAGAAGTTTTTACCACCTCGCAAAGGGCGCAATCGGGCTTTGGAAATCCTGCGGGAAATCCTGTATCATGAACCCGAAGGCAAGCAAACCTCGCTATCCGGAGCCTGCGAGTATGCCGGGAAGATCCTCTCCAAACGCAGTGTTATCTTCTTGCTATCGGACTTTCTGGATCAAGGCTATGCCAAAGAAAATGGCTATTCTCAGCAAAAAGCATGACCTGATCGCCATGCAAGTGCTGGATGAAAGCGAGCTGGAACTACCCAATGCGGGTGTGGTGCGCATGCAGGATCATGAAACCGGAAGAGTGGAGTATGTCAATACCGCTTCGGGTGCCTTGCGCAAAGCCTACAAAGCCAAGGTCGATCTGGAACAGCAAGCGCTTGCGGCCAGGCTCAAAGCTATGGCTTGCGATCACATCCTCTTTCGCAATCATGATTCCTATGTGAAGGTGCTCAGACAATTCTTTGTGCTGCGCAGCAAAAGGAGGCATGGATGAAGCGTCTATTGCTGTCGCTCTTATGCCTGATCGGGGCGCTCAATGCCTCTGTGACCCAGAGCCTGTCCGGGGCGGATAGCCTGAGCATTGGGGATTCCTTCGCGCTGGAGATTCGCACGGATTTTACCTTGCAAGAAGTCGTGGTTCCGGACACGCTGAAGGACTTCCGGGTGCTGCGTTCTCAGCTGAAAACAGAGCGCGGAAGGCAGCATCGCAAGCTTACAAAATTGCCGTGCTGAATACAGGAGCGCTCAGCTTCCCAAGCTGGAACTGAAGCATAGCAATCCGGACTTGGGAGATCAAAGCACGGATGCTTTCAGGGTGCACGTTTTGGCCATCAGGGCGGAATCTGACACCTTGCTCAGAGATCTCAAAGCGCCGATGAAGTATCCTTCGAGTTACCTTTCTGGCTGTATCTGCTCTTGGGCTTGATCTGCCTGGGTATAGCCATCTATCTGTTGATCAAAGCGATGCGGAAACCGGCACAAGCCAGGCCCGTGTCCTTGCCCAAGGCAACACCTGTAGCACCGCCCATCCCGGCCTGGAAAAAGGCACTTGTCAAGCTGGAGGAGTTGAGACTTAGCGGTCTGGCAGAAAGGGACATCCTGGCCTATCACTACCGGCTTTCGGCCATCCTTCGGGAATATCTGGAGGAGCAGTATCGCTTCAATGCCATGGAGATGACCACTTCCGAGATTCGGCATCAGCTGCGGAAGTGGAAGGAACTAAGTTTTGGCGATGCCCTCAGCATCCTGGACTATTGTGACACCGTGAAGTTTGCCAAAGTGCAGCCCTCCGCGGAGCAGATCACTCTGCAAACGCAAGCTTTACAGCTGTATCTGATGCGGCAGGGAGGGCTGAATGGCCTTTAGATTTGCCCAGCCCTGGTATCTTTTGCTGCTCATGCTTCTGCCGGGTTATCTCTATTTTGAGTTCAGGCACAGAAGCAAGAA
Organism: Candidatus Cloacimonadota bacterium; assembly: GCA_021206555.1. Lineage (GTDB taxonomy): Bacteria > Cloacimonadota > Cloacimonadia > Cloacimonadales > Cloacimonadaceae > UBA5456. The sequence goes on from JAJOKA010000226.1 coordinate 5,359, forward strand.
GCTACTCACCATACCTCATTCCAGATTACAGCTGATCCTCAGAGTGCAGCCTCAAAAGGGCTACTGGCAGTGGTTCTATCCTGGTTTACGGGCATTGACGATTCTGCTGTTGATCCTGGCTTTGGCGCGTCCGCAATGGGGACATGGAGTTCGGGATCTACGCAGGAATGGAGTGGATATCGTGATCGCGATGGACGTCAGCGGATCCATGCTGGCTCTGGATTTTCTACCCCAAAATCGCTTGGGAGCAGCCACAAAGGTTGCCAAAGACTTTGTTTCACGCAGACCGAACGACCGCTTCTCCCTGGTGCATTTTCGGAATATGCCATCACGGCCAGCCCTTTGACCTGGGATCACGCCAGTGTGATGAACGCGCTGGACAATATGACTGTAAATATGCAAGCTTCGGGAACTGCCATCGGCATGGGGCTGACCAAGGCTCTGGCCAGGCTCAAGGATAGCGAAGCGGAATCCCGCATCGTGATCCTGATCACGGATGGAGTGAACAACACCGGAGAGATAGACCCCATCGCAGCAGCCAGAATGGCAGCCGCTTTGGGTATCAAGGTCTATCCCATCGGAGTGGGAACCGGTGGTATGGTACCCTTTCCCTACGCGGATCCATTCTTTGGAACGCGCAACATCCCCACTTTGATCGAGCTTGATATGCAGACTTTGGATCGCATCGCAGAAATCACCAATACCGGACGTGCTGCCAATGCCACGGACGCTGCTGGCTTGCGCAACATCATGCAGGAGCTTGACGCTTTGGAACGCACTGAGATCAGCACGCGGATGAACTATCTGTGGCACGATCACTTTGCTTTGATGTTAGCCCTGGCCCTACTTCTGCTCTTAATCGAAATAATCGCAAGAAGCTTTCTCTTGCCATTGATCCCGGAGTAATAAGATGAATCTGCACGATCCTTCTGCATTGTGGCTCTTGCTGCTGGTTCCGGCACTCCTGGCCTTGATGCTCTATACGGGCAAAAGGCTGAGTAAACGCTTCACCCGCTACGCGGAGAGCGCTTTCATGCCTATCTATCTCAGCAGACGCTCTCCCTTCTATAGTGGACTGAGGATTGTTCTGCTGATCCTGGCTTTCTGCTTCATCGTGGTCAGTCTGTCCCGTCCGCAGTGGGATTATCTGGAGCGCGAACTGCAAAGCGAGGGCATGGACATTATCTTTGCCATCGACATTTCGCGCAGCATGGAGGCTACAGACATCCAGCCCAACCGACTGCTGCGCTCAATCCTGCAAGTTTCCGCTTTTGTGGATCAACTCAGTGGAGATCGCATCGGCCTGATATCCTTTGCCGGTTCGGCCACCATCGAGTGCCCGCTTACCGATGATCACGACGCCTTCAAGATGGTGCTCAACAGTTTGGATACCAACAGCGCGGAACGAGCCGGAACTGATATCGGACGAGCGCTTGATCTGGCTCTGACCGCTTTTAACGCTTCAGCCGGTGATGCCGCCTTGATCCTGATTTCAGATGGGGAAGACATCCCCGGAAATGCCGTTGCTAAGGCCAGAGAACTGGGTAGCAGGGGTATCCGTATCTACAGCATGGGCGTGGGCAGTGAGGATGGAGCGCTGATTCGCAATCCCTACACCGGTGAAGAACGGATCAGCACTTTGGATTCCAAGATGCTGGAACGCATTGCGACCGCTACCGGTGGCGAGTTCTATCGGGTTACTCCTTCTGCTGCTGAGATCAGGTTGCTGCTCTCCCGCATCTATCAAAGCGAAAAGAGCCGGGGTGAGACGCGCAAAGTGAATCTCTACAAGGAGCAATACCACATCTTTGTGATCATCGCGCTGTTCTTTATCTTGTTAGAAATGCTGATTCTGCCGCTAAAAAGGACAGCAAGCAAGGGGATCGGGCTATGAAGACCAAACGCGTTTTACTGATTATCCTGCTGATTCTGCTCTTGCTGTTAGCTATGGAACTGCTCTTTCGTCAAGGGGTTATGCGCAATAGCCTGGGCCGGATGCTGTATCAAAGCGGTCGCTATGCTTCATCCGCAAATCTGTTTGAGAAAAATGGTGAAGATAGCGTGGCCAGGGCAAATCTGGGAAAAGCCCTGTATCAGGAAGGGCGCGCGGAGGAAGCTGCCAAGGCCTTTGATGCAGCTCTTGCTGACAGAGAGGATAATGCAGATTTACTTTATGACCGTGGTAATGCCGCCTTTGCTGCTAAAGACTATCAAGCCGCGGTGGAGAATTACAAAGAGTCCTTGTTGCGGAATCCCACTGATATAGACGCCAAGGCCAATCTGGAGTTAGCCCTGCGCAGACTGCTGGAGAATCCGCCTCCGGAACCCCAAGCGAAGCCCCGGGAACAGGAGCAGGATCGCAATGAAGAAGATCTGCGAAACCTGCTGGACGCCCTGGACAATAAAGAAGCTCAGGATCGCAAGGCGCAGAAGCCAAGAGCTCCTCATCGCAGCGAGAACTGGTGGTAAAGATGAACATTAAACGCTATGGATATCTATTGGCAGCTCTGTTTATCTTGCTGCCCTGGGCATTGGGAGCCATCAATGTAACGGCTTCCGTAAACAAATACACCATCACCATGGCTGAGAGACTGAGTATAGGCCTTCAGGTGAGCAGTGAAAGCAGCTTCAGTATGTCCGAACCCAGTCCTCCTCAGATCCCGAACTTCAGCTTTGTAAACATGCGTAGTTCATCCAGCAGCAGCAGCTCAATCGTGGGCTTCAGGACTACGCGCACGGTTTCCCGAACCTTTACCTATATCTACAATCCTCGGTCGGAGGGTAGCACCAAAATCCCGGCTCAGCAAATCCGCGTTGCCAACAAAGTTTACACTACCCCTGAGTTCGAAGTTACCGTTGTCAAAGCAGTGGGCAGTTCCTCCCCGCAAACGGGTAGAGCTATCGATCCCAATGACATTTTCAACGATCCTGATCTCCCCTGGTCGGCCTCCGGGATTCAGGGTAACACCATGATCCTGGCGCAGTTACAGAGCAACAAGGTTTACAGAGCTCAGCCGGTGATCGTGTCCTACTATCTCTATACAGATCAGATGGTACGCTCCTTCAACCTGGATGAAGAGCGGGATTACCCCGGCTATGGCAAGAGTGTTTACGAGCAACCGAGCATGCTGAACTATGAGGTTGTCAACTATCAGGGCAAACGCTTCCAGCGGGCTTTGATCAAGCGGATCGTGCTTTTGCCAAATGAAACCGGTACATTGCAGGTTCCGAGGCTAAAGGGCACGGCCAGAATCTATGAATTCGGATATCTCAGTCAAAGCCTGACATCCCAGGATAAGTACTTGGAAGTGCAGCCCTTGCCTACGGCAAGAGTGCCACAGAGCTTTAACGGAGCGGTGGGGACTTTCCATCTCTCTGAGACCATCAGTGCCAAGGATATCAGCTTGGGTGAGGCCATCACTTTCAGTTTACGGATTGCCGGAACCGGGAACTTCAATCACTTTGCCAATCCGCAGTTTGAGTCCGGTGCAGCGCAGATATCCAGTCCCGTAGCTGTCGATCGTCTGAATGCCGGCATCGATGGTAGCCGTACTCTGTATTACACCATCATCCCTTCCGAAAAGGGCAGCTTCAGCTTGCCGGGCTTGAGTTTTGCCTGGTTTGATCCGGATCTGGGCGGATATCGCGAGTACCAAGCCCCCGCTGGCGATCAACGTGAAAGCAGCGAATGTGATCAGCTATTCTCGGGGCTTTTAGATAGCGGAATGCCCAAGACCATGCATCCTATGCTGGTGCGTCCTTACTATCCGAATTACCGCAACTATCTGCACACGATTTTGGTATTTGGGTTCTGGTTTCGCTGATCATTTTGGGGTTGGGTGCTTCTGCTTTCTTTGCGCTCAACGAGAAGCGGCGTCGCAGCGATCCGGCCTCGCATGCAAGGCAAAAGGCAGACCGCAAGCTAAAACGCTTTATATCGGAGTCTGGCGAAGCCGCCAAGCGCGGTTCTAAAGACTTTTTATGCTCTGGCAGAGCGCGGGTTCACGCAGTATCTGACGGATAAATACGGGATCGCAAAAGGGGATATCCAGCGCGGATAAGGTCCGACTGCTCGTGGAACAGGGTGTGCCTCAAGATTTGGTGCAGCTGAGTGCCGATTTTTTGAATGGTTGCGCTCTGGCACGTTTCTCTCCCGAGGAGATTCCGGCCCTCAAGATCAGTGAGGATTATATCGTGCTGAACCAACTGGTCGCCGCCTTTGCCAAACACAAGTTGAAGGGGGCAGAGCAATGAAACGCCTGATTCTCACCATTATCGGAGTCCTGTTCTTGCTCTGCTTGCAAGCTAATGCTTTGGAACAGATGAAAAGCCTGGAAGCCGGCGGCGTACGCAACGCTGATTTGTATTACAACTTGGGTGTGGGCTATTGGCAGACAGGCCAAAGCGGCATGGCTAACCTCTATTTCCTGAGGGCATTGAATCTGGATTCTGCGCACAAATCAGCAGGTGAGAACCTGGACTACATCATTGGGATGTCTCAGGATAAGGAACTCTATCCGCAAAGGCTGTTTCTGGTGCGTGTATTCTTCCGGGCTTATGACTTTATGACTCTGAACCGGATGGCTCTATTGAGCCTGATTCTGTTGTTGCTCTGTGCTTTGAGTGTCCATTGGCTGCTGCATTATGACCCTGACAAAGAAAGAGGCTTGCCCACTCTGATCTCCGGGATATTCTTTGTGCTGTTCCTGATATCAGTGCTCTTTTTGGGGGTAAAGGCCTACCGCCAAGCCTTTAATGCTAAAGCGGTGGTGATCTCGCCCAAAGCGGATTTGCGCAGTGAGGCCACATCGGAGGCATCGCGAGTAGCGGTGGTTCACGAAGCATTGATCCTGATCATCGAGAAAGAGAGCGAAGGATGGTGCCTGGTGCGACTTCCGGATGGCAACAAGGGATGGCTGCCGGAGGATGATTTGATGCGGGTTAGGGGTTGATTCTAATTGAGAATTGACAATTATGCTACGCTATACCGGGACTTGAAAACCTGAAAGTGGGCATCAGAGTTCCGACAAACAAAGAGGAAAGAGAAAAGAGGGCACAAAGAGAAAAGGAAGTATTGATACAGTGGTCAAGAGGGATTTTCATCCGGCTAAAGTGCCGAATGCTCCATTAACCAATCACCAAATCACCAATCACCCAGCACCAATCACCCCAGCACCAAGCACTAAGCACTAAGCACTAAGCACTAAGCACTAAGCACCAAGTCACATAAAAAAGTGGATCCCGCAGAATCCACTTTTGATAGATATTCAGTTAGCTTGACTATTCAAAATCCTCGAAGCCATCCAGGTTTCCTTCCAGGCTATCGATCATAAACTGTGCTGATTCATGCAGGTCTCCGGTGGGATATTTCTCCAGGAAGCTGCGGAAGAGTTGCAAGGCCAGGTCTTTATTCTTCATTTCTTCAGCCACCAAAAAGGCTTTCATGAAAGACGCCTTGTAATCGTCCACACCGTTGGGGAAGTTTCTCACGATCTGATCGTAGAAGATGATGGAATCCTGATAATTCCGGTTACGGGCGGCGTTGTCAGCATGTGTGAAGAGTTCTTCAGCGGTCAGGTTCATCTGGATGCGTTCGGGATACTTTTTCATATCGTATTCCACAAAGAGTTCTTCGGTAACTGTATCCTGACGACTCTTTTCCTTTTCTTGCTTGATCATGCCATAGATGCGGGGCTGCACTTCGGTGAGTGGTTTATAGGTCTTGGCATCTTCGGTCAAAGTGCGGAAGAAGACGATATCACCGTTATTGGCAGTAAACACAGGCGAGAGATAGCCCACCGGGTTGTCCCAGATGCGTCTGGAAAAATCCGGATCAGAAGCGATGCCGGTCACGATTCCATTGTCATACTGATTGGCGTATAGTGACTTCTGTGGGCGGAGGGAGTATTTGCTGATGACCTTGCTCATGTTCTTTTCGTTGTTTTTCTTATGAGCTTTGGCAAATGCCCGCCAAGCCTTATTGGCAGTTTTCATGTCTTCAAAAAAGAGCACCTGGATACTGCGTTGGGCAGGATTTTGGTAGCTTTCAATGGTCTGTTCATAGCGCGCGGCAATCTCTTCGTCGGTCACTTCGATGGTGTCCAGTACCAGGTGTTCAAAAGCGCGACGCAGGATGGTGTTGCGTTTAAGCTGCAAGTAATCTTCATTCGTACCAAAGTAGCGTTCATAACCTTCAGCTTTAGCTTCGATAAAGAGCAGCTTTTGGATAAGATCCTGATCCAGAAGTTGGGGTGCTCCACCGCCCTTGATATAGAAAATCTGTTCCTGGGGCGAGAGCTTGGTGAATGAGTTCAGCAGATCGGTCACTGTGTACTTCAGCTCCGCATTGTTTGCGCTAACCAGAATCTCATTCTCGATGGGGATATTCTTGTGCTTTTTATCCAGGTCGATTTTGCCAACCACTTTTATCCCGGGTAACTTGGGACTTTCAGGCTTAATAGCATCAGCAGGCTTGGGGCTCTCCTGCTTCTGAGCAGGCATATTTTTAATAAATATTTCCTCTTCCTCGTCTTCGACCGCCTTCTCACGGGCTTCTGTTGTAGAATTGATTACCACATTTTTCATTGTGTTTTTGAGCCAATGGTGAGACCCGACGCCTCCTCTTTTGTCATGTGCCGATCCGGCAAATTCCTTTGATAGCAGATTGAGTTGTTCTTCGTCAATCTTGGAATTGGGATTGTTCTCGATTTGATGCCCTTTAGCAGCAAGAAAATCCAGGATGGTATTTTTACCAATATTCAATTTTCTCGCCACCTGGCTAAGCCGCATAGTTCTTTCTGCCATATGAATGCCTTCGATTACTTTATTTTAATTTATTGTTCAAATTCCTGATTGAGAACTTTGAGCAGATCTTCCACTGTTTCTTCTTCAAGGTCTGTTCTTCTGACCAGTTCATCTTTGGTGAGTGCCAAAACACTCTTCGCAGAATCGAGACCTATTCTCTTCAATTCATCTATGATCCAGCTTTCTATCTCATCAGCAAATTCTTCGAGATCGACATCTTCTTCGACATCCAACTCTTCTATATCTCTGAATACGTCAATTTCATAGCCTACCAGTTTACTGGCCAGCTTTTATATTATGACCACCTTTCCCTATGGCCATTGAAACCTGGTCTGGCTTCAGAAATACCGATACCCTGCCATTGGCTTTTATCAATTTTCATACTGGTAATTTTTTGCCGGGCTTAAAGCCCTTGCAATATACAATTCAAGATTATCAGTATAATTGATTACGTCGATATTTTTCGTTTTGCAATTCGCGCACTATGCTGTGTATTCTCGATCCTTTCATACCCACACAGGCTCCAACAGGATCGATTCTGTCATCATAAGATTCAACAGCTACTTTGGCACGCTCACCGGGTTCTCTTACTACATTGCGTATGGTAATAAGTCCATCAAATACCTCTGGAACTTCGTTTTCGAAAAGTCTTTCCAGGAAGACAGGAGAAGT
>JAJOKA010000007.1 GCA_021206555.1 Candidatus Cloacimonadota bacterium
CGGGAAAAACTCTCTCAACACCAACACCGCTGGAAACCTTGCGAACAGTGAAGGATTTGGAAACGCCGGCACCACGTTTTTGGATCACGATGCCTTGGAAGACCTGGATACGTTCTTTGCTACCTTCTTTAATTTTATAATGGACTTTCACCGTATCACCTACGCGATACTCCGGAAAGTCAGTTCTGATTTGGTCTCTGCCAACTTGTTGCAGAATATCCATTTGGGTTCCTCCCATATATATACTCGGAGAAGCTGTTGCCCGAAAGTGCGGTCTGCGGCGCAAGCACAGCAAAAGAGGAGTTAGGGATCTGCGCAAAATCCCGAACAAAACGCTGTGCGGTATGAACTCATTGTCGGATGCCGGATATCAAAGCTATCGGCAGCCAAAATCACCGGGAAACCGGTACGTTCCGCAATTTGCACTAATCAATTTGATAGGCCGCAGCTATCCTGATTGGTTATCAAAGCTCTTGCGCGAGCGCAAGAGATAAATGTCAATCGCCCTGAGGCAATAAATCGGGTCTGCGTATCCTGGTGATTTTCTCGGCTTCCGCGCGTGCCCACTCATCGATTTTGGCGTGATTGCCACTGAGCAGCACTTCCGGCACTCCTTGCTTTAAAAACTCCGGAGGTCGGGTGTAACACGGAAAACCAAGGCTATTGCCATAAAAAGAGTCGGACTTGGCGCTGTCGATGTCGCTCAGCACACCGGGTAGCAACCTGGCAACACCATCGATGAAGACTTCTGCTGCCAGTTCTCCACCACTCAGCACGTAATCTCCAATGGAGATTTCGTCACTGACTCCCAGGCGCCGAAAGCGTTGATCAATCTCTTTGTAATGCCCGCAGATCAAGATCACACGGGGCTCGAGAGCATAATCACAAAGGATCTTTTGCTTTAATGGGCGTCCCTGAGGGCTGAAGTAGATCACCGGAGCGTTGCCGCTTTGCAGTCTGGCTTTCAGCGCGTCCCACAAGGGCTGAATCATCCCCACCATGCCGGCAAAGCCGCCATAGGGATAATCATCCACCTGATGATGCTTATTGGTCGCGTGAGCTCTGATGTCATAGCTTTCTACCGTCAGAGCGGATTTGCTGATCGCGCGGGCAACCATGCTGCTGGCCAAAAAGGAATCAAAGAAATCAGGAAAGAGGCTTAACACCTCAATCTTCATTCCTCAGTCTCCACCAAATGACCATCAACAATCCCTAAACCGGAGGCCGCCATCAGCTCATCCAGATTCTGCATGTGCAAGACATCCGAATCTGCCCGAGCAGGCAAAAGATAGTAGTCCACATGGGGCACGAGCAGATCAATATCCAGATCTGTAGCCAATACCAACACGTCCTGGGCGCCGTTGAAAAACACATCAACCACGCAGCCAATCAGGGTGTCGTTATATACTACATCGCGTCCCAAAAGGTCTTCTTCAGCTTCTTCCGGTTCCAAGCTATCCTCGATCGCCAATATCACTTCCCGGTGCAGTTTGCGCTCTTCGGCAATGCCGTCTTCGGCAAACTTCACCCAGCTCTTTTTATCGCGTTCTTTCCTATCACTGATAGTTACGTAAAACACTCTATCTTGTTCAAAGATCAAATACAGCTCGCTCAGATGATCAAAAGCTCCCCGATGGGAAGGCTTTATCATCACATGATGCCAGCCTTTACTGTCCTGTCCGCCCAGCCTGCCTATTCCGATTAGGTGAGGGGCAGTCATTTACTCAATGATTTCCAGCTCGGCTCGCTTCCCTTGCTTGGTAGATACCGCATTGATAATGGTACGAATCGCGCCGGCCGTTCGCCCACGCTTTCCGATCACTTTGCCAATGTCACTTTTCGCTACACGAAGTTCATAGAGAGTAATCTTGTCGCCATTAATCTCGGTGATAGACACTTCACTGGGATCGTCCACAAGAGCTTTAACAATGAATTCAATGAGATCTTTCATGCTTCACCTCAGGTCTGTAATTAGTTAATCCGCCTTTGCGGTTCTGCGCTCGTGCCAGATCTGAAGAACACCGGCTTTACGCAAGAGTGAACGCACGGTCTCGGTGGGCTGCGCGCCTACGGAGAGCCAGTGAATCGCCCGCTCTGTTTCAATATTGATTTTTGATGGATTTGGCTTGGGATCGTACCAACCAACGCATTCAATGTATTTGCCGCACTGCTTCACGCGTGAATCCACAGCTACAATGCGATAAAAAGGCTGGTCGTTTGCTCCCATCCTTCTCAGTCTCAGCTTGACCATTATGTCTCCTTGTGATTATAAAATAAGGGTTTTCTAAGATTTCGCATTCTTTTTTGACTGGCTGTTTACGTCAAGCCTTTTTTTGCGCGTTCTCTCCTGAGGAGACAAAATATGGGGCTCTACCCGTAACCTAGCTTTCCCAAAGCTCCGAAAGATGCCAGGTATAGGTGTTACTATTCACTATTCCTGCACACTAATCCAGCAACACTAATCCAGCAACATCCTCCAACATGCTGCAATACAGTGTATTACGTGTTTCTCTCTCATTTGGGGGCGTCAATCAAGTCTTAATCAAGCGTTAATCAAGCGTTAATAGTTAACGCTTGATTAAGGGGGGATGATCGCTTGATTAACTGCCCAGAACGAGCAAGACATGAGTAAGCCACTGATAGGAAAGGGTATGCACGCGAAAAATTGGCACCTTTGGAGTTCATGCCGCTTGATCCACTTTGCGCATGCCGGTATATGTCAATTTACCTGTAAGCTCTTGCATGCCATCATACTAGGGGCGGCATGGACTTCAAACAGCGGGAATGGGGGAAGTGAAGGGTGAACAGAGAACAGAGAACAGAGAACAGAGAACAGAGAAGGCATGCTCGCTGCTTGAACTCCTTCGCTACGCTACGAAGTCCAAGGGTGGAGGGCATCCCCTATGGAGTTGTAAGCGCTATCCCAATTCATTGAAGCCAAACCAGGCTCAAGCATTGACCAAGTTCATAGCGAAGTCACTTACTTCAGGCGCTTACGACTTCATACAGCAGGCCTGCAACGGTG
>JAJOKA010000184.1 GCA_021206555.1 Candidatus Cloacimonadota bacterium
TGATCTACACAAGCTATTAGAAAACATTACTTTGTTGCCCTTAAGAGCAGGACGCAAGGTATGCGTGGGCCTTAGTGGAGGGATGGATATTCGTCCTCTGCTGGCGATTATATTGAATTCCGGTCTAAGCTTCAGCGCGGTTCACTTTGGCAGTAACGAGACTGCAGATTATACCATCGCTCAGGCCATGGCCAAAGACAATCATGTGCCCTTTCGCTATATCCCCGAAGAGGAGACATCACCTTCCTGGGAACAGGTATGCAGATACCTGCATATCCGTGGCTTTGGCTTCAACCCCGCTGCTTCCTGCCTGATGGCTTACTATCCCATTCTGGCAGAGCAATGTGATGTGTTTCTGGGCGGGTATTATGGCGAGCTGTTCCGTTTTCGCTTTATGGCCGCGCACGCGCTCAGTTTACTCAAGCTGCAAAAGCCGGACTTTCGTAGCTTTGCGCGCTATCTTTACAACCCTATGCAGAGCTTTTTTTTATGCCTGAAGTTGACAGAGCTCTGGCTCAGGGTTTTTAGGGGCTGACCTGATGGAGTCTTTTGAGCCGACATGCCGCTTCAGAACATGCCTAATCCTCTGTGGATGAATCTTTTTTTTTACGTGCGCTACAGTCCTCGCACCATCAATATGCCCCGATCTCTGCGACCTTGATCAGTGCATAATTGACCACATGCCCTATCTGCAAAGCTCGATCATCGATCAACACTGGCATTATGGCGTGTTCAAGCAGTACAACGAAGCCTTGCACCGCGATCTGATTCGAAAGCATGCCAGGCAACTTGAGCGCTATCCCCTTGCGCTTGGTGATGTGAGCGCGCCCTATCATTATCGTCCCTATGCCATGAAACTGAAAGCTTTAGCTGAATCCAAGCGCGGTAAGAAGCCGAGATCAGGCCGTAATGAGCTGTTTTTTAAAAACGTTACTTCTCAGAAATAATGGCCTTGCGCGGAGATTCGCTGACAGTGCAGGATCCCTGGCTGGATCAGCAAATAGTGGACATGATGTTCGAGGCGTTTTCCAAAGGAAACCGGGCTTATGATCACATGGTGCTTAGCTTTGTATCATACATTTTGGGTAAGTGATGCCTCAACAGATTAGCATGAACCAACACCGTGGCTTCGCTACCGCGTGTCTCTGATGCTCAGAGCTTCACCGAAATCTTTCACCGCATTGCTTGGGCTTTGTCTTGTTCCGCTTTCGCTCATGTTCCCCTCTTGCCAAAAGGAGAACATGAGCTAAAGCTGAAGTGAAAGAGACCCAAGCGCAGCGCTTTAAGTGCCGAAACAGAGCAAATAACAGCAAGAAGCACGATTCGATTGACAAATACAAGGAGTGTCCAAAAAACTTGGAACATGAGAAAAAAAACGAGAAATCCCCTACAAAGCCATGATCTTGATCTGCTCAATAGCATTGGGCTGCGTCTGGAATCAGCGACCTTTGAAGAAGGCTTGCAGGCCATAAAAGAACTGAGGACAGCCATGAGAGGGCTAGACTTTTACGGTCAGGAAGAGCTGCAAGTACAGATGCTGATGAAGATAGGCATCTTCTATGGTAAGAGCGCCATGCATGACGCGGCCTTAAAGAGCTTCAAACAGGTATTAAAGCTGGCCAAAGCCTACAATCTGCATGAACAACATATCCGCGCGCAATCCAATATCGCTATCTGCAATGCCCAAATGGGTGATTATAGGGGAGCCATCGCCATCTGGCAAAGCCTGGTGGCAGATGATATCGATGAGACTCTGAAGCTAAATATCATGAATAACATCTCAGTGGGATACGGTAGGATGGCAGTGTTTCATCAGTCTTTGGATTATTCGTACCGAGCCCTTGATATGGCCAGACGAATGGGAAATGAAGCCTTAGAACTCTCTCCGATGATGAATCTGAGCACTGCTTATGAGAAAATGGGCGATTTTCAAAAAGCTCTGGAGACCATCAAGAAGGCTTTATCCATAGCGCAGAAGACGAAAAACACGCGGCGGGAAACGGAGTGTTTGAATAATCTCAGCCTTATTCTCAATGAACTTGGTAACAAGGAAGAAGCCCTGCGCTATGCTGAAGAATGCCTTAGCCTGCGCGTCAAGTATTTTGCCAAATCCGATCAAAGCGTATCCTACAATAACCTGGGTTACATTTATGAAGGCTTGGGTGATTATGCCAAGGCCTTGCAACATTATCGAAAATCCCTAGCGCTTAGTGCAGCGAGTTACAATGCGGTATCCAGGGTAAACACCGTGCTCAATATATCATCGATTTACCTGATGCAAAACAAGATAGATCAAGCAGAAAAATACCTGAACGAAGCCAGGATCAGCATTCAAGAGCTTAACATCAACGATTTATCCATGCGTTACTATCAGCAGTTGAGCGAGATTCAGATCCGTAAAGGCTTGTTCGAAGAAGCGACTGCGAGTCAACAGGAACTTATCCGCCTGCTAAACATCCAATATAAGGAAAATCTGGAACACTCCATCAATAAGAGCGAAGCAGAATACTATCGTAAACGCATCGAAGAACAGGCAGAGCAATACAAACTCCAAAACAAAGAACTAACCCAAAAAAACGATAATCCGTAAGAACAGCAAAGAGCTGAGCGCCAGCTATCAAAGCATGCAGGACACGGTGGAAACCCTGAACTGGGTGGTAAGCGTGATCAGCCATGATGTGCGGGCACCTTTGGCCAATTTTGACCGCATTCTGGGGATGATATTGGCAGGAGACTTTCCCGAAAACGAGATTGATGAGATCCTGCACAGCATCAAGCGCAGTAGCCTGAACATGTATAAGCTGGTGGACGAAATGCTGGATGGGATCAGACTGCAACGCAGAAAACTGGATGACCGCACCAATATTCAGAACCAGGATATTGTGCCACATTTGCAGCAAATCTTCAACATCTATCAACCCATTGCCATGCAGAAGTTTATCCGCATCGATTTCGAGCATGAGCAAGATCAGATCTACGCTCTGGTGGATAGCGATTTGATCAAAATCGTAGTGCGCAATCTCTTGAACAATGCGGTAAAATTTACTCCTGAAAAGGGGAAAATCTTGTTGCTGGCCGAAGTGAAAGACAGCAATGTGCTGATAACAATCCGGGATACCGGCGTGGGAATGAGCAAAAGCGAATTGACTGCGCTAAATAAACGGAAGCAGCCACAACGAAATGCGGGTAACTCCGGCATCGGTTTGGGCTGGGTGCTCTGCCGCGATTCCATCAAAAAGACGAACGGAAGCCTGAAGATCAGTTCTGAGCCCGGCAAAGGCACGACCATAGTGATCAGTCTACCCCGAGCATGATGCGGTTCATGTAGCCAATCAGAGCGCCACCAACTCCCTTTTGGTCATCCGTCCATCTATCAGCGCGAATTTCTCTTGACGAAAAATCAGGGCTGTAAAATACTTGAATCGTCTCTGGACCCGTTGTTTCAAAATATATAGCAAAAGGCATTCTATTGCCGGAGCCACAAAATCACAAGCGAGGAAAAAGCCGTGAAAGACGTATTCGAAATCCTAAACCAGATCGATGGTGGAATTGTATTGGATGCAGCCACAGGCAGAGGTGAATTCATCAACGTGCTGAAACAAAACCTGAAATCCTATGACCAAATCATCGGAGTGGATGTTTCAGAACGCAGCGTGGAGCAGGCCTCCACCATGTTCCCGGAAAATGATGTGGAGATCTACCGCATGAATCTGGAAGCATTGCCTTTTCGAAGATGGACACTTTGACACCGTATGCACTTCGAACTCGCTGCATCACTTCGAGCGTCTGGACCAGGTTTTCTCTGAACTATTGCGCGTGCTCAAACCCGGTGGCAGCTTCATCCTCAGCGAGATGTATGCTGATGGCGAGCAAAGTGCCGCGCAGCAAACGCATATTCTCATGCATCATTGGGTGGCCAAAGTGGACAGCCTCACCGGCGTTTTCCACCGCAACACCTATACTAAAGATGAGATCCTGGCCCTGGTCAAGAAGCTGAAACTGAAAAAGGCCCAGGCACATGATTTTTACTTTACGGTGGATGACCCCAAAAATGCCCAGAACTGCTCAAACCTGATCAAGAATTGCCAGCAGACCATCAAACGAATTGAACAGACAGAAATAGACAAAAGCCTGATCGCAGAAGGTGAATCCCTGATCCGCAGGATAACTGACGTCGGTTGCGCCAGCGCTTCCAGACTTGCCTCATCATCGCTCACAAAGCAAAAAGGAGATAAATAATGCTTATAGAAGACGATCTTTTTAAAATGACTCAAGCCCAGCTGACTAAGCTGGCTAAAAAAATGGGAATCCCCAGTTACACCCAATACAAAGGCAATGAACTGATCTTCAAGATGTTGGAGTTTCAAGCAGCGCAGGAAGGTCTGGCCTTCGTCACGGGATGCCTGGAGATTATGGATGACGGCTTTGGCTTCCTAAGATTCCCCAACAACAGCTACCTTCCGGGACGGGATGACGTGTATGTCTCGCTAACGCAAATCCGGCGTCGCGCTCAAAAATGGTCACATGGTTTCCGGCCCGTGCGCTCTCCCAAAGAGGGCGAAAAATACTATGCTCTACTACGGGTAGAAGCCGTGAACTATATGTCACCCCATAATTTGCAGGATATCAGAACCTTTGATACCTTGACCCCATACTACCCCACCGAGCGAATCAACCTGGAATTTGACACCAATAACTACAGCACGCGCATCATCAACCTCTTTACTCCTGTGGGCAAAGGACAACGCGGTCTGATCGTGGCAGCTCCCCGTACCGGTAAAACCACTCTCTTGCAGGACATCGCCAACGCCATCCTCAGCAATCACCCGGAAGTGTATCTCATTGTGTTGCTGGTGGATGAACGCCCGGAAGAAGTGACCGAAATGAAAAAGGTGTTGGTGCCCGGTAACAGCGAAGTGATCTCCTCTACCTTTGATGAATCCCCCAAAAACCATTCCAGCGTAGCCGAAATCATCCTGGAAAAGTCCAAACGCATGGTGGAACTGGGACAGGATGTGGTGATCGTGCTTGATAGTATCACCCGTCTGGCCAGAGCTTACAACAACATCACTCCTTCCAGTGGTAAAGTGCTCTCCGGTGGTATTGACGCCAATGGCTTGATCAAACCCAAGAAGTTCTTTGGTGCCGCCCGCAACACGGAAGAAGCCGGTAGCCTCACCATCATCGCCACAGCTTTGATCGATACCGGCAGCAAGATGGACCAGGTGATCTTTGAAGAGTTCAAAGGCACGGGTAATATGGAACTCGTGCTGGATCGCAGTATCTCGGATATGAGATTGTATCCTGCTATCGACCTGGTTAAATCCGGAACGCGCAGAGAAGAGCTGCTGCTGACTCCCAACGAAATCAACCGCATGTATGTGCTGCGTAAATATCTCAAGACCATCAGTCCCATCCAGGGTATCGAAACTCTGCGTAAGCAGATGAAAGCCAGCCCGGACAATCATGCCTTGCTAAACTCGATGAGTAATTGATGGAGATAACTGCCCCGGGCGGAGACCTTGAGAAGATCAAATATGCCATACTCTATGGCGCTGATGCCGTATATACCGGTTTCAAAGATTTTGGGCTCAGAGCCACCGCCACCAATCTCAATCGGGAAGACTTGCAGGAAGCCATAGCTTTCGCGCATGCGCACAAGGCCAAACTCTATCTTACACTAAACGCTTATCTGAAGAATCAGGACTTTGCTGCGCTGAAGGAGTTTATCCAATGGCTCAAAGACACGGGTATCGATGCCGTGATTGTCTCGGATCCCGGAGTATTCAACATTGTCAAGACACATAGCGATATCCCCATCCATATCAGCACGCAGAGCAATGTCACCAATCTGGAAACAGCCCGTTTCTGGCATTCACTTGGCGCGAAACGGATCGTTCCGGCGCGCGAACTGAGCTTTGCTGAACTTTGTGAGATCAAGGCTGCCCTGCCTGAGCTTGAATTGGAATGCTTCATCCACGGAGCAATGTGCGTCGCGTTTTCAGGACGCTGCTTATTGAGCGCTTATCTGAACAATCGCAGCGCAAACTCCGGGGCTTGTACCCATCCTTGTCGCTGGAATTGGGCTCTGACCGAAGAAAGCAGGCCGGGAGAATACTTCCCCATCGAAGAAGACCAATACGGCAGTTACATCATGAGCTCCAAAGATCTGTGCCTGCTCCAAAACATTCCTAAGCTGAAGACAGCAAACTTGGATGCCGGCAAGATCGAGGGCCGCATGAAAAGCCTTTACTACGTGACCCAGGTTACCAGGCTCTATCGGGCAGCGCATGACGCAAAGGCTGACGACACAGAGCTTTGGGCACGCCTTCGGGAGAGCTGAACAAGGTCTCTCATCGAGAATATTGGGAAGGCTTCTATGATTTCTACGATCCGAATGAGGGCATCACGCAAGATAAATGCAGTTATCACTCAGAAACCGAGTATTGTGGAAAAGTAATTGCACATGAAAAGGACTGCATAGTCTTTGACGCTTTATGCAAGATATCCGTGGGAGATAGCATCGAAGTCATCTATCCCCACTTCCAGGATGATGTGAAAATGAAAGTTAACCGGATATACGACACAGACGAGCAAGCAGTGCCCAATACCAGGCCAAACTTCCGTTACAAACTGCCAATACCGCAAGAAGGGCCACAGGGAGGATTGATCCGCAAATGCAAAGATACATCCTCTTGATTGCCCTCATGGCTTTTTTCGCTGCTCAACGCACAGATCCGTAAGGATTTGCAAGCGTTGGAGGCCAGTTATCACAAAGGCCGCGTGGATGAGCTGGCCGACCGTCTGCCCACGATCAAAGCTACCAACGACGATGAACGGGCGTTTGTTTCGCATTATAGCGCTCTTCTGAAAAAGACCAAATCTGAAGCTCTAGAACTGCACATACGCGCCGGAGAACGCTTTGGCAAGACGCTCTATGGGCAAAAATCCCTCTTGGAAGCTGCGATCATCCACATCCTGGATCGTAATTATAGTGAAGCGCAGATCCAACTTCGCAAAATCAGCTCTCCCCAAATCCCGGAACGCATGTATTGGCTGGCAGTGGCTTCATTGGCCCAGGATGACTATTCTTCGGCCATCTCACGCGGAAAACTATCTGCGGCTCAGTCCTCAGGGTCAGCACGCAGAAAACGCGCTTTACCTGATCAGTGACTCCTTTCGCGAGCAAGGCAAGTATCACAGCTCGGTGCAGACCTTGGAGAAGATCACCAAAATCAAGGATTACGACCGTCAGTATTACCTGTTTAAACTGGGGCATAGCCATGAACTAAGCGATAAGATCAGCGATGCTTTGGCGGCCTATCGTCAGGCCTATGAGCTTGACAAATACTCCCAGATCGCCTACCAGGTAGAAGAACGCCTCTTTGGACTCAGGGCCAAACGCCCCTCGGTGGATATCAGCTTTCTGTATCCCTACAGCCCGCTTGAGATCAAGGATCCTGTACCCCAACAGCTTAGCCAGAGCACGACGGCTGACACCACCGCGCAAAGCCAGCAGGTGACCATGCCGACTGTTGATCAAAACCTGCCAGTTAAGATTAAAGCCAAACCCCAAAGCGGTATATATCTGCAATCAGGCAGATTTTCTGTGGAAGGAAACGCGCGTCGCCTATGCGAGAGCATTCGCGGTATGCGCGTCCCCGCGGTTTATTTTGAAGAAACTCATCAGGGCAAGCCCACCTGGGTAGTATTAGCCGGGCCTTTTGACAGCTCGGAGCAGAGCGCGCAAGCTCGCGCAATCCTATCTAACGGCGAAAATCAACAGCTTCGTAGTTCAGTTTTGATGGAAAACCCCCAAGCTCACCCCCCATGCTGCGCCAATTTTTTTGAGGTCAAGGATAAGCATCCTGACAAACTGGTGCTCTTTCGCATGGGCGATTTTTACGAAACCTTCTTTGATGACGCCATCACTGCTTCCAAAATCCTCAATATCACGCTCACCACGCGTAACAAAAACGATGATAACCCAGTGCCCCTGGCCGGTTTTCCCTATCACGCCCTGGATAACTATCTGGATAAACTGATCAAGAGCGGTCTCAAGGTAGCCATCTGTGAGCAGGTGGAAGACCCCAAAAAGGCCGTGGGCTTGGTGAAACGCGATGTGACAGAGATCATCACCCCCGGCGCGGTCCTGGATCAAAACCTGATGGAAGGCGCTGCCAACGTGTTTCTGGGCGCAATCTACATCGGGGACAAGCAAAAGAAGATCGGTTTTGCCTGTTTGGATCTCTCTACCGGTGAATTCAGCTTCACCGAAGTGGCCGCTGAAGAATTGGCCAATGAGATTCTAAGGATGCGCCCCGCTGAGATTGTGGTGAACGATATCCACACCGAAGCCCATATCAAAGCCCTCAAGCTGGATTATGAGCCCACTCTCAGCATATTTGATCATTGGCAATTTCAGCCTTCAGAGGCCAATGCCATCCTTAAAAAACACTTTGGAGTGAGCAGTCTCGAGGCCTTTGGCGCGCACAACCGTCCAATGGGCGCAACCGCTGCCGGAGCTGCTCTGGCCTATGTGATGAGCCTTTACAAGGTACCGCTGTCTCACATAACCGGGCTTCATTACTATTCGCTCTCGGAATACATGCAACTGGATGAGATCAGTCGGCGCAATCTGGAGCTCAGTCGCAGTATCCGTTATGGCACAAAGCATGGCAGCTTGCTCAGCGTCATCGATCTTACCGAAACCCCAATGGGTTCGAGGCTCTTGGCGCAATGGCTCACCCACCCCCTGGTCAATGTGCATGATATCATCGCTCGGCAAAATGTGATCACAGCTTTCATGGAGCATTCCGCCTATCTAAAGGAAATCCGCAAACGGCTCAAAGAGATCGGCGATATTTCGCGCATCGTTTCCCGCTTGGGTTCGCTGCGCATAAATCCGAGGGAACTACTCTCCCTGAATAGCTATCTGATCAGTGCGAAAGACCTGATGCAGGTACTTAAAAGGTCTGGATCACCCCCTTTTTACTGACTGGTGCGCAGTGCTGAGCGGATATGAAGATATCTCTGCCACCATCGAAGCCGCCATCAGAGAAAACCCTCCCATTACGATTACCGAAGGCGGAGTCTTCCGCAAAGGCTTCAACGCGGATCTGGATGAACTGCTGGATCTGATCCATGATGGCAAGAGCTGGATTGCCCGTCTGGAAGAGGATGAACGGCAAAAGACCGGTATCCCCACCCTAAAGGTTGGCTATAACAGGGTTTTTGGCTACTACCTGGAAATCAGCAACACCCACAAGAGCAAGGTTCCGGATTACTACATAGCAAAGCAGACTCTGGCCAATGCTGAACGCTATATCTCTCCCCGGCTCAAAGAGTTTGAAGCCAAAGTGTTATCCAGCGAAGAGAAAACCAAGAACCTGGAATATGAGCTGTACAAAGACCTGCGGCAGGATCTGGCTAGCCATCTTCCCCGTCTGCAAGCCCTGAGTGAATGCATTGCCGAGATCGATGTCTATAGCGCGCTGGCCTTTTTTGGCCTGGCAAAATCACTATAGCCGACCCGAGTTTCAGCGATGACCGCAGCTTGATCATCAAATCCGGAAGACACCCCGTGATCGAAAAGCTGATGGGCGAAGCCGAGTTCATCCCCAATGATACTGAGCTGGATTATCCCGACACCACGATTGCCCTGATCACCGGCCCCAATATGGCCGGTAAATCCACTTATCTGAGACAAGTAGGTCTGCTGGTGATCCTGGCTCAAATGGGTTCATACGTGCCCGCCGACTATGTGCGCCTGCCCATCTTTGATCGTGTTTTCACCCGCGTGGGCGCATCGGACAACCTGGCTCAAGGCCAGAGCACCTTTTTGGTTGAGATGATTGAGACAGCCAATATCCTCAATTCCGCCACAACCAATTCACTGATCCTGCTGGATGAAATCGGACGCGGAACTTCCACTTTTGACGGTCTGAGCCTGGCTTGGGCGATCATCGAGCAAATCCATAAACAGATTGGCGCCCTCACCCTTTTTGCTACGCACTATCACGAACTCACTGAGCTGGAAACATCTATCCTGAGATCAAGAACTACAATGTGGCTGTGAAGCTGTATAATGACCAATGATCTTCGTCCGCAAGATAGAACGAGGTGGAGCCGACCAAAGCTATGGCATCCAGTCGCGCGTCTGGCCGGTGTGCCAAACAAGGTAATCCGTCGCGCTTCCGAGATCCTGAGAAACCTGGAAGAACACGAGATCAGCCCCCAAGGCCTCACGGCAAGCTTGCGCAAAAAGCTATCACAGAGCACGGGTCAGCTGGAAATCTTTGAGGTGATGATCGATAAAGCCAGCGAGCATGAACCGCTACTGGCCAAAATCAAAGAACTTGATCTGGAAAACATAAGCCCCATCGAGGCCTGGCAGACCTTGCAAAACATCCAAAAAGAAATCCTGGGAGAACCATGAAACACTTATTCCTGCTTCTAATCAGCGCTCTGATTCTGGCGTCCTGCTCTGGGCCCAGAGGCAACAGCGCGGGTATCATCAACGGTACCAGAATCTCATATCCCGAATACATCAGAGCCTTGCAAGGCAATACCATAGACTTTCGCAGCGTGACAAACCGAGCACCCGATGACGCTGAAAAGCGACAGATCTTCAACGAAACCTGGCGCAACCTCTCCATGCGGGTGATCCTGAATGACTACTACAAAAAATACGACATCAACGTAAGCGAAGCCGAAGTCCTGGATTCTCTGAGTAACAACATCCCCCATTTCATCCGCAGCTCGGAAGTCTTCTTCACCGATGGCAAGTTTGACTCTGAGCTCTATCAACAATCCCTCAGATACGACCGTCCGGTTAATCTGAGCACTTTGCGTAATCGCTATTTCAACGATCACATTCCCATCCAGAAGCTCAAGCCACATATCATCGACAACGAGCTGTTGAGCAAGAAAACTCGCCAGAACATTGCTTCGATCATGGCGAGCACGGTTGACTTTGATCTTTTGGTTTTTGACCCCAAGCAGATGAATGTGGTCATCAGCGAGCAGGAACTACGTGGTTATTACCAGCAAAACCTTGATAAATACGCCATGGAGCCCATCTACAGCCTTAGCTATCTGAGCCTGCCCATCACACTGCAAGAGATTGATCTGAACTATAGTTACAGTGTTGCGGATAGCATTTACGAAGAGATCAGTCTGGCAAGAGCTTTGAAAGCATCAGAGAAGAACGGCGTGAATATCTGCCCGGACTCAGAATCGTGGATTCGGATTTTGTGCGCGTCGAGCATGTGGATAAAGCTATCCTGGATATCATTGAGCCCTTGCCGGAAGGCGCGCAGAGCAAGCTAATTCGCCAGGATAACGGCTATTTTATCTATCGTAAACACCAGCGCACCAAGTCCATGATCCGCTATTCCACGCTCCAGATTCCTCCTGTGATCTCACCTTCCACGATCAATGCTCAACACGATAATGCTATGGCTGCCTATAGATTAGCCCAAAGCCTGGGCATTCAAGAAACTGCTATCGAGCTGGGAATCCGCAGCTATGTAACAGGTAAAGTGAGCCCCGGTGAGAAATGGCATCAAGACACGCTGGTGATCAGCACTATCGAATCCAGACTGATGGAGCGTAAAAAGGGAGACCTTCTGGAACCCATCTATTCCTCGGCCACCGGAAGCTGGATCATTGCCCTGCTCATCGAAAACCAGGTGAATCGCGCGCAGCCCTATCAAGAAGTCAAAGATGCCATCCAGGCGGAGATCCGCGTCAGCAGGCAAAAGCAACTCTCAGAGCAAAAAGCCCGCGAATGGCTGATGCTGAATCCCGATCTGACCGTGAATGAAGACGTCGGTAACTATGAATTGGTGCGCTATTCCCAAAGCGGAATTGACGCCAGATACAAAACTCACGATCTGAACAGGGTCTTCCTCAATGCCATGCTGCGCCATCAAAGAAGCGAAAAGCCGCAGGTGGAGCAACTGGAAGAACTAACCCTCATCCTCATCCCTCGAAAAGTGCAGCCCCAGAAGGGCGCGCGGGTTGACAGCCAAAAAGTGCGCAGCCTCTTTGTCCAAACCCTAAGCCCAAATTGGTTTGAACTGTGGATGGAAGAGAAGCTCAATCAGGCCAATATCCAGATCTTCGTAAGCCCATGACCGATGAATACTTCATGCGTATAGCGTTAGCAGAAGCTGAGCTGGCCGCCAGAGAAAATGAGATACCAGTGGGAGCTTGTCTGATACGGGATGGTGAACTGATCCTGGGGAACCACAACCGCACCAGACAATTAAACAATCCCCTGGCTCACGCCGAAAAACTGATCCTGGACGAAGCGCAAGGCATGGGACTGAAGTATCTGCAAGACTATACCTTATATATCACGCTCGAGCCCTGCCTGATGTGCAGCGGATCCATCATCCTTTCCCGGGTGGGCACGGTGGTCTATGGCGCTAATGACCCCAAAGCCGGAGCTGCTGGCTCCATTTACAATGCTTTATGGAACAAAAGCTTCAATCACCACCCCTGCTCAGACGCGGGGTTCTGGCCGCGGACTGCGCTTTGATCTTGACAGATTTCTTTCGCAATAAACGTTGACCTTCATGCGCGGAGAGTTGCCGGAGTGGTTGAACGGGACGGTCTCGAAAACCGTTGTATCTTTAC
>JAJOKA010000130.1 GCA_021206555.1 Candidatus Cloacimonadota bacterium
AGACGCGTGTTGCGCTGTGCGCAATAGCGGAATCAGCTATCATTCAGCGCGTTACACGATCAATCTGGCCCGGCGGATATCAAGAAGGATTCGTCATCGCTGGATTGCCGATTGCGATAGCCATCCTCATGCACAATGGGATCATCCCTTCAGCTGCCCTGACCAAGATCGCTCTGATCGGTGAACTCTCTCTGGATGGCAATGTGCGCCCAGTAGATGGCGTCTTACCCATTGCCATTGCCGCCAAACGGGATGAGATCGACACCCTGATCGTGCCCTACGAAAAACGCCGAAGAAGCTGCCATTATTGACGATATTACCGTGATCCCGGTCACCTCATTGGGGGAAGCCATGCGCTTCCTCAAAGGCGAGAGCACCATCCAGCCGGCCAAAGTTGACCGCGAAAAGATCTTTTCTGTGCTCAATGAATTCCCGCTGGATATGCACGATGTGAAGGGGCAATATCAGGTGAAACGCGCCTTGGAAGTATCCGCTGCTGGAGGCCACAACCTCTTGATGATCGGCCCTCCCGGATCAGGCAAAACCATGCTGGCCAGACGTGTACCCACCATTTTGCCGGAGCTGACGCTCGACGAAGCGCTGGAAGCTACCAAGATCCACAGCGTAGCGGGATTCTCCAAGGATTTTAAGAACGGCATCCTGACTACAAGAGCTTTTCGGGCTCCGCATCACACCATCAGTGATGTCGCCTTAATCGGTGGTGGTGCCTTCCCCAAACCCGGCGAAGTAAGCCTTTCGCATAGAGGAGTTCTCTTCCTGGACGAACTGCCGGAATTCAAGCGCGGCGTGCTGGAAGTGCTGCGTCAGCCTTTGGAAGATGGCATCGTGACCATCTCCAGAGCCACTACCAGCCTTACCTTTCCCGCTGAATTCATGCTGATTGCCAGCATGAACCCCTGTCCCTGCGGTTATTATGGAGCCAATATCCCAGATCACGAGTGCAGTTGCGAACCCGGCTCAATCAGCCGCTACCGCAGTCGCGTGTCCGGCCCGCTTTTGGATCGCATCGACATCCACGTGGAAGTGCCCACCGTGCAATACAAAGACCTTTCCGCCTTGCCCACCGGAGATACCTCTGCCACCATCCGGGTTCGCGTGAATAAAGCCCGTGAGATCCAGCATCAGCGCTTCGAGAAATTGGGCATTTTCAACAACAGTCAGATGAACAGCAAGATGCTGCGCAAGTATTGCGTGCTGGATGATAGAAGCCACGCGCTCTTGCAAAATGCCATCGATAAAATGGGACTATTCCGCCCGGGTCTTTGACCGCATCTTGAAGGTCGCGCGCACCATTGCCGATCTCGAAGGCTTGGAGAACATCCACAGCGATCACATCTCAGAAGCCATCCAATACCGAACTTTTAGACCGAAAATACTGGAATTAATCCGGAGGAACCATGCCTAAATACGTGATTTTGACCTTATGCCTGATCCTGCTGTTGGCTAGCGCTTGCAGCGCAAACAAAAAGAAAGCCAAGCCCACTGGCATCCAAGCGATGGAGCTGAATCACGCGATCAGCGCTACCGAACTGGCGGAGCAAAACAACCGCTATGCCTTTGAGCTCTGGCAAGAGATTGACCAAAAGGAGCAGAACCTCTTTCTCTCACCATTCAGCATCAATACCGCGATGGGCATGGCCTATACCGGAGCTAAAGGCAATACCGCCAAAGAGATGGCTATGACAATGGGCTATCAATACAGCCCTCAGCAACAGCACCTGCTCTTCAAGGAATCCAGGGATCGTCTGGACACCGTGCAAGGCCGGAAACTGGCTCAACTGCACATCGCCAATGCTATGTTCAGTTCTGATAAAAACAAATCACGGACGGTGCCGGACTTTCCCAAAATCCTGCAAACATCCTTTCTCAGCGATCTGCATTATCTGGATTTTGGCAAAGCCCGTGAGACTGCGGGTTTCATCAATCAATGGGTGGAAGAACGCACCAATAAGCGCATCAAAGACATCGTAAGTGAAAGACAGATAGCCAATAGCAACGATGGACTGGTGTTGGTAAACAGCATCTTCTTCAAGTCTGCCTGGGGTGCGCCATTTATGCGGGAAAGCACGATGGAAGACAAGTTCTTTACCACTTCGGGGCGTGAAGAAGACAAACACATTATGCTGCCCCTGATGCAGCAAACCGGCACTTTTCTCTATGCCGATCTCGCTGAGGGACAGTTGCTTGAGCTGCCTTACGAGGATCATGAACTGAGCATGATCCTGATGTTGCCGCATGACATCGACAAAGTGAGTCAAAGCCTAAGTGAAAGCACCTGGCAGAGCTGGATGAAGAGCCTGAACGATTTGCGCAGAGTGCGAGTGATCCTGCCCAAGTTTCGCCTGGAACAAACTCTGGATAAACTTCCGGATACCTTCAAGGCCATGGGCATGAAAGACGCCTTTGATGAAGACAATGCAGATTTCTCTGGCATTTTGAAGCTACAAGGCCAGAATCTCTTTATCTCGGACATCGTGCACAAAGCCTTTTTGGAAGTGACCGAAGAAGGCACCGAAGCTGCTGCTGCAACGCAGGTCGGCTTTTCTGTTACCTCCGCGGGCCCGACCCCACCCCAGAATCCGATAGTGTTCAGAGCGGATAAACCCTTCCTTTGCATGATCATCCACAAAGAAGCCAATGAGATACTCTTCATGGGCAAGGTGCAGAAACCGGCATTGATTCAGGATTAAAGTGCTTGGTGCTTGGTGCTTGGTTTCCTAATGTAGTAGCGACATCTCGCCGCTGGAATGTAGATGCTTTATCTTGAAGCATGAGTAAGAAGCGCAAAAAGACGTTTCCACATTATCAAAGCAGCGCGATACTCCCAAGAAAAGGCCTCCGGCCTTTGTGGCAAGAGGATCTTGCCACTCCAAACCCCCACTTAGCACCAAGCACTAAGCACCAAGCACTAAGCACTAAGCACTAAGCACTAAGCACCAAGCACCAAGCACTAAGCACTCCCCGCCTTTTAAAACTTCGTTTTCAGCAGGTTAGCATTGCTGACCACGGTGATCGAGCTGATAGCCATGGCGATCTCGGCAATCACCGGATGCAGTACGCCAAAGGCAGCCAGTGGGATCGCGATCAAGTTGTAAAAGAAAGCCCAAAAGAGGTTTTGGCGGATCTTGCGAAAGGTCTCTACGGAGAGTTTGAGGGCGAGAGGAATGAGCTTCAGATCACCTCTTAGAAGGGTGATATCAGCAGCTTCAATGGCGATATCCGTGCCCATGCCCATTGCGATGCCGATGTCTGCTTGCTTCAAAGCCGGCGCGTCATTGATCCCATCTCCGATCATGGCCACGACCTTACCCTGCTTTTGCAGTTCCGCAACCTTGCCGGCTTTATCAGCCGGGAGCACGTTTGCCATCACTTCTTTGATGCCACAGAGGTCCGCAATAGCACGAGCAGTATCGGGATTGTCCCCACTCATCATATAGGGGGTAATGCCTTTATTGATCAAGGTTTGCACCATATCTTTGGCTTCATCCTTGATGGTGTCCGCCACGTAGAACACAGCGAGAATATCCTGCTCATTGGCCAGATAGATCTTGCCGGCATAGTTCAAGGCCGGATCGGAGTTCAGTCCGGAAGCATCCAAAGCCATCTCCCGCATCCAGTTAGCGCTGCCCAAAAGGTATTTGATCCCATCGATCTCAGCTGAGATGCCACGTCCGGGACTGGAGCTAAAGTTCTCTCTCGCAGGAGCATCAAGGCTCTGTTTGACCGCAGCATTATTGATGGCATTGGCCAAAGGGTGTTCTGAGGCCAGTTCCAGAGCATGGGCAATCCTGAGTGCGCTATCTTCATCTCCCTTAAGAGTTTGGATCTTAAGCAGTTCCGGCTTGCCGTGGGTGAGGGTACCGGTCTTATCAAAGACAATCGTATCCACGTCCTTCATGCGCTGCAAAGCTTCACCGCTACGGATCAGGATGCCCTTATTGGCCCCGATTCCGGAACCCACCATCAGGGCTGTGGGCGTTGCCAAACCAAGCGCGCAAGGACACGCGATCACCAGAGCTGCAATGGCTGCCATCAATGCAGCAGCGATGCCTGATGTGGGCAAAGTAAGCGGGACAAAGGCATACAGAGCAAGCCCCACGCCTTGCATAAAGGAAGGGAAGATCATCCAGAGCGAGAAGACGGCCAGCGCCAGCATCATGATGATAGGCACGAAGATGGCAGTGATTTTATCTGCCAATAGCTGGATCGGCACTTTGGAGTGTTGAGCTTCGCTCACCAGCTTAATCACTTGGGCCAGAAAGGTTTCACTGCCCACTTTGCTGGCTTTGGCCTGAAAGTAGCCATCCAGATTGATGGTGGCACCCAAGACCGAATCTCCCACAGAGCGAGTGACGGGCATCGATTCTCCGGTGGCGATGGACTCGTCCAAAGATGATGTGCCGGAGGTAATTACGCCATCTGTAGGTACCTTCGCGCCGGGTTTGACGATGAAGATGTCACCACTTTTGATGCGATGCACTGGCACTTCCCTTTCCACTCCGTCTTCCAGGACGAGCGCGGTCTTGGCACCCAGGGAGATCAGTTTGCGAATGGCTTCGGAAGCTTACCGCGAGCGCGATTTTCCAGATAGCGACCGGTGAGATGAAAGGAGAGAATCATCGCGGCGATGCCGGCAAAGTCGTGGGGCTTAATGCTACTGATGATCAGTGAAAGGGGGCTAACCATCAGTGAGGCAATGGTTCCCAATGCGATCAGCGCGTCCATATTGGCCACACCGGAACTGATTGATTTGAAAGCGGATACATAGACATGCCGGGCCGGATATAGCATGGCGATCAGAGACAGGGCAAACATCACCCAGGCATCCGCCACATGTCCCAAGATAGCACTTTTGAAGACCATGTGCGGAACCATGAAGATCACCACCAGGGCCGTGATCACCCAGGATATATCCATGCGCTTTTTGGCCTCGTGCATTTTGCGGATGTGTTCATCTTCGCCAAGATGCAGGGTGTCACGCACGCTGAAGCCCAGTGCAGTGATGCTGCTGAAGATTTTATCCTGCTCCAGCTTGCGTTCGTCATATTCCACCATAGCCTCTTCCAAAGCCAGGTTTACGTGGGCTTTAGTGATCCCGGGCAGGGCGTTTAGGGCCTTTTCCACGTTCGCGCTACAAGAAGCGCAGTGCATTCCGTCGATTCCGATCTGTATTTGCATATTTCTCTCCATAGTCTATCTGAGAGATATGATATCGGGATTTGTGGAGATGGCAAGGGAAAAGGAAGTTTCCCGCAGATTTGCGCAGATAAAGGCGCAGATTAACGCGAATGAATTGGTTGAGAAGGTTGAATGCTACGCTGTTGAATGGCCTTCGGCCTGTTGAAGGTCGCGCTCTGCTCACGCATAACGCATGACGCATAACGCATAACCCGTAAACAAGCACTTCTCTCTTCCCTCTTTTCTCTTTCCTCTTTGTTTCCAAAAACTGGAGTTTACTCTCCAGGTTGTGCTCAGTACTTCGGGTCTTGCTCTGCTCCGGTTTACCTCATATTTCCCTCGTAGGATGGGGGGATCATGAGGTAAACCGGGGCTGAGGCAGAGGTAAAGGATCGGGTTGCAGGTTGCAGTGAACCTCAGTCAGTCCTTTCAGTCAAGTCAGTAATATCGAACCAGCCTCACTCTGCGGGTTCAGCTCTTCGCGGAGCATCGGAGCTTGCCACCACTTTGAAAAAGGCCTTGTCGGCAGATGCCGTGGTCAGTTCTGTATTCGCCTGTGTGGAAATGAGTTGCCAGGACTGCATATCCGTGCTGTGCCAAATCTGATATGATCGTGCTCCGGCTATGGGTGACCAACTGAGCATGATATCGGCTCCTTCGCGGTTGACCTGCAATTGAGCGATGTCCAGAGTGATATCTTGCAGCAGCAGAGTGAGTTGTGGAACGAGTGAACTGAGGGTTCGGCCGGAGGAGCCTGAGGATCATAGACAATGGAATCGCTTTGGATATGACGGCTGCGGTTTGGCGCTTCCGGACTGCTGTACTGACGGAAGTGATTGCCGGAGAGGTAATAAACACTATCCATGGGACGATTGGCCCGGATCGCCAGATTCCCACCAGTATATACGAAAGGTTGAAGAAAACTAAGAAAGACCGAACCGCTACCTGCTGCAAAATCGAGCACGGAATCAAAGACCAGGGTGTAGCCGTCCGAGCTCAGCCAACCGCTGCTAAGATCTTGGGCATCAGTGTTTTTGATCCACACTTTCAAAGGCTGCGCTGCCAGATCCTGCACAAACTCGTAATGATACTCAATGCCGGCTATCGTGCCATTGGGGAAGAATATCTCTTCGGCCAGATAGATGCTTTCCGTGACGCTGTTTTTCCAGTAAAAGTTGAAGGGCAGTGAGTTAGCTGTGCTGGAAGCGCTTGCATCACTCATATGGTGGATCTGAGCATCCGGAGCCAGGATATGGGTTGCCAGAGGCAGGGAACTGTTGTTGTCCGAAACACTGTCGCTGCCATGCAATACGCGAGCGATGATCTGATACATTCCGGGATTGGGCAAGTTGCAGATAAGGGTATGAGTAGCCGAATTTCCCGCTTGCAATACCGCGTTGATGATGCTCTGAGGAGCACAGCGGAGGTCTGCGCGTTAAGAAGTTGTACAGTATAGAGTTGCATGGGATTATATGATTCGTTCTTGACCTGTACACTATAGGAAAGATTATTCCCGTCAGCAGCATAAGCGGGGCCGCTTAGAGCCTGCAAACTGAGGTCATAGGCAGGAAGAGACACTATCTCGAGATCATCCAGATAGATGCTGCGATAGGTGCCACCCAGGCCATGTTTGAACACAAGGTGTTGATCTGATCCGGAGTAACCCGCCAGGTTCAGATCCACCAAGCTCCAGCTGGTGCTCAATTCCACACTCTGCAATAGGTTAAAGGCTGAGGCGGGGTCGCTTTGGGTGCCGATCAGGAGCGTCTGACCGTTCGAGCTGCTGCGGGCTTTGAACCTAAGCCGTATCCGATTGATACCCTGATTGATGGAGGGGCTCACCCAACGCAGATCAGCAGCCGCGTCTCCGGAATTGGTGAGTTGTAAACTATTGGGTTCGCTGTACTGGAGCGAACTGGATGTGCGCACATAAGCCAAGCTGGAGCTGCTGTTGACGATGGCTCTGAACGATGGGGGCAAAGCGGGCTGGGTATGAGCTGTCAAAATCCTCGTTGAAGGGCAGTTTCAGGCTGGTCGTAAGCCGGAAATCATCCAGGAACATATTGTTGCCATAGGCGCTAACTGCTTTAAAGATAATGTATTGAGTGCCTCCGGCAGTAAGCGGGATATCGTATGAGTATCTGTACCAGCCATTACCTGAGACTTGGGGACTAAGGTTGCTGGAGCGGTTCACAGTTCCAATGCTGATGGGTGTCCCGCTGAGGCTGGGTGAGCTATTAGATAGAGCTCGATGCGGTCAGCATTGTTCGAATATCCGTTATCTCGATACATATAGAAGCTCAGTTGATAATCCAGATCTTGGGTGTTGGGTACCATCAATTTGGGCGAGACCAGGATCGCGGAACTGCCATTGGATGCGTTCCAACTGGCATAGCGAATCATGGCCGAAGCTTCGTAAGGGCTGCATGAGGGGTAGGTTCCGGATGTTACGCGTTCGAAGGAATAAGATCCGTTGATGGCAAGATTTTGCCATCCGGTGGGCGGTACAGAGCCTTCAAAGCCTTCCCGGTAGGGAGCTTCACTGAAGTCCCATGCCACGATGGCCGGACTGCCTTTGGTGAAAGAGATGGTAGCGCCGGTGGCCGAACCGATGTCATAGAGGCTGAGATTGCCCATGCTGCCATCCTGCAAAAAGGGATAGGGGTTGGTGTTGCCATTGATCACCGTGCGTCCGGTTTCTAGGCTGAAGTTCGCGCTACTGATGCTGCCATTAACCGAAGGAGTACCATTGGTCTGTATAAATACACTTCATCCGGAGGACCGCTGGCATTACCATTGTAGCGCGTATCAATGCGATAGACCAGGAGTCCGCTACCGGGTAGCGAGTTCTCAAAGGTGCCCATTTTCCTGCGATACTCCATCACATAGTATTGATTGGGATGAGTGCTGTTGATGCGATACGCCTGTCCGGTGGACATGGTGAGCGGATTCAGAGTATAGGCCTGATCTGCCGTGATGGTGGGGATCGAGGATATCCAATTGCCATACTTGTGCTTCATATAGGCGCCCATGTGCTGTGGGGGATTGGTATTGGCTTCCATCAAATCCCAGGAGCCCACGGGGCTAATGCCATTGCTGGTATAGTGATAGAGGTCGGGAGCGCCCAGAGTGTGGAAAAACTCGTGGCAGATCACGCCCACATTTTGAGAGTTCAGAAAGTCACGAAGCTGCAAATTGAAGTCATAGACTCTTTTGCCTCGCAGATATACAGTGCGGTCGTAGATAGCCCAACGGTGGGGCCAGAGCAGATCACTCCAGCCATCGGAACTGCCGGAGATGACGAAGACCACGTTGTCCACCCGGCCATCATTATCAGAATCGATCACCAAATTGCTGGGGATAGCCGAATTGACTCCATTACAGGCATTGCCCAACAGAGTGAATTCCCGGTTGCGCCTTTCGGTGTCGCCATTGTAGCCATTGGGATTGGTGGTGGCATGATAGGGCTGATAGTAGCTACGGGGGTTGCTGTCCTGCCAGGATACCACAAATCCGGAGCTGGGCACGGGATAGAAGTGGCTATTCACAGTGAGCTGATTGTAGCTGGCTTCCAGGAAATAGTTCTTTTGTGAGCTGGCGTTGCTATTAAACCAACCGTCGTAGGTGCTGATGTTTTGCCCAAATTCGGATTCTCCGGCAAAACGGATGAAGATCACGACGTTGTTTATCGTACCGGTAGTGGGCGCGTCTCGGGTTTCGGGCATGGCGAACTTCGTGTTTCGGGCAATTTTGTAGTCCTCTTCACTGATGTTCACTCCCGGAGCGATGCCAATGGGCAAGTCCTTACCCACCACGAGGTTCGTGGCCTGAACTTGGCCACCGATCAAATCCGCGTAACTATAAAAGCCGGTTTCGGGATGCCGGATGATGGTGTATTTGTCGGCATCATGCAACCAGTTGTGATATTCATCGCCACTGGCATAGCACTCAATCTTGCTGCCATCAGGCTGCGTGAGGGTAACCGGCATATTTGTGAGATAAGCTGCGTGAACAAAGCTGTAAGCTAAAATGATAATCAGTAGGATAATCAGGCGGTGCTGCTTCATAACTATTCCTTTTGCAAATGACTTAGAGAGTAAAGGCAAACAAATGTGTTTTGCTCTGGCTGTCAATCAGAAATGCCGCAAAACCACATATTGGTACAGCCTGAACCATCTTTTATAAGCAAAGTCCGTGAAGATGTTAGGATTTATGTTGCCTTGATACTGGCTATTCCTGCTGCTGAATATAGTTCTCTATGTACCGCAAGATGGGGGTGTTATCAAAGCTCTTTTCGAAAGCACGGATCACGCCGCTATCGCCAAAGCCATCCAGAGTTCCGGGTTGTATCATGCCAGAAAGGATGATGATGGGAGTATCGCAGCCGCTATCACGGATGGTCTTGATTGCCTCCGATCCGCTGAGTTCATTCAGGTTCATATCCACCAGCAGCATATCGTATTTATGCTCAGCGAGCAGTCGCATGGCGGCGCTCATGGTGCAGGCTTTATCGCAGATGTGGCCGCGCTTTTCGCTGCTTCGTTGAAAGAGCTTGCAGATGCCTTCTTCGTCATCCAGGATCATGAGCCTTAGATTCTGCTGTGAGGCATTGACCAGCTTGTAGATGATCGGCGCGATCTGCCGGGCAGAAAAGGGTTTTTGGATGAAGGGCAGGGATGGGTCCAGGATGCCATGCTGAGCGATCACGTCATCGGCAAATCCAGACATGAATAGGATCTTTTGCTGAGGATTGATCTTGAGAATGGCATCGGACAGTTCTTTGCCGTTCATTTGTGGCATCACCACATCTGAGATCACCAGATCAAAGGATTCACCATCCTGAAAGCGTTTCAAGGCTCGGAGGGAAGAGCCGGTGTACTCCACTCGGTATCCCATGGAACTCAGCATTTTCTGCACCATTTTGCCCAATGATTCTTCATCTTCCACCACCAGGATCTTATGTCCTTTTCCCTGCACGCCGGTAAGTGATGGCTCTTCCGAAGCCGGATATCCGGAATCAGTCATGGCCGGCAGAAGGATCTTCATGGTCGTGCCCTTGCCCGGCTCGCTGTAAGGGATGATGGCTCCTCCGGCTTGCTCGATGATGCCAAACGCGGAAGATAGACCCAGTCCCACGCTTTTGGCGTCGTTCTTGGTGCTGAAGAAGGGCTCAAAGATTTGATGGAGTGTGGCCTTGTCCATGCCGATGCCGGAATCGGAAATGGTAAGCATCACATATTTGCCTTCTTTGATGCTGCGATGGTATTCTTTGTAGGATTGATCGACCAGGACGTTCGAGGTTCTGATGCTCAGGGTACCGCCCTGGGGCATGGCTTCTTTGGCATTGATCACCATGTTTACGATCACCTGTTCCATCTGGTTGGGATCCACCTTCACCGGTGCCAGGTCTTCACTAAGCTGAAACTCAACGCGATATTCCTCTCCGGTAAGGCGATTAATGATGCCATGCAGGTTGTTGATCAGGCCATTGATATTGATCTGTTCACTGTGAATGATCTGTTTGCGGCTAAAAGCGATCAGCTGTCGGGTGAGGGTGGCAGCCCTTTGCCCTGCTTTGACGATTTCCTCTGCGGCGTCGTAGATCTTGGAATCCGGGCTGATATCCTCCATGATGTCTTCGGAATAGCCCAGAATCACAGTGAGTAGATTATTAAAATCGTGCGCAATCCCACCGGCCAGTTTGCCGATTGCCTCCAGTTTTTGGCTGGCCATCAGTTGTTCCCGCAAGGATTTACTCTCGGTGATATCGATGCAGGTGCCTTCCAAAATCATGCGTCCGGCATCATCTGCCCTCAGTTTGGCATAAAGCGACACCCAAAAGAGCGATCCGTCTTTGCGCCTGAGCTCCACCTCAAAGTTTTCCACAAAGCCATCTTGGATCACTTTCTCTTTCAGAGCTTCCCGCTGTTCGGGATGGACATAAAACTCTTTGATGTCTGCCTTGCTGCTGATCATCTCTTCCGGGCTGTCATACCCAAACATCCTGGCAAAGGCGGAGTTTACGTTGAGATAATGATCCTGAAATGAGGATTGGAAGACGCCGGTGATGGAATCCTCGAAAAGATGGCGAAATTTCTCTTCGCTGCGTTTGAGGGCTTCCAGGTTTTTTTTCTTTTGTGTGATGTCCGTCATAATGCCCACGGAGCCTACCACACTGCCGTCATCATTACGCAGCGGAGCTCCGTTGATCTGTAGCCAGATTAGTTCGCCATTAGGTTTTCTGCCCCGAATCTCATACTCGTCCACCAGTCCATCCATGCGAGCCAGGTTCTTTTCGATGATAATGTGGCGATCTTCAGGGATGATCAGGACTTCATTGCCAATTTTGCCGATCGCTTCTTCCGCGGATAAACCATATAAATCGCACAGGCACTTATTGATAAACTTGATGTGATCGTCGTTATCCACCATGATCACGCCTTCGCGCATGGTATCCAGGATTACGCGCAGGCGCGCTTCGCTTTCCCGCACACGCAGTTCCGCCATTTTTTTGCCGATGGATGCTGCGCGCGATGGATACGACAGACTCCACCTCACCCTTTTCGTTCAGGATTGGCGCGATATTGGCTGTGTGCCAACGCCAGGAGCCGTCACTATGCTTGATGCGATATTCAAAGCCGGATTGGCTCTCTTTGGATTTGATAGCAGTCTCGAAAAAAGCTTGTGCCCGGGGAGCGTCTTCGGGATGCATATAGCGTTCAAAGATGCGATTGTGTACCACATCCCCGCTGTTCACGCCCAATTGACGAGTCCAATTTTCCGTAGTATAGATTACCTTGCCCTCAAGGTCGAGGATTGCGATGGTATCATTGGCATTTTCCACATAGCTTTTAAAGCGATCCCGTTCTTCCCGCAGATCTTCGCTTTCGGCAAGCAGCTTTTGCAGTTCCGCGCGCAGAGTTACCAATTCTTCAATCGCTTCAGGTTTAGATACACAAAGCTTTTCCAGGCTTGTCATGATGGCAGATACATCCATCGCTACGCTCCTTTAAATATCGTTCGTTCATTTAAGCACAATTCGCCAATCGACATGCTGGCAAAAAAAACGCCTGAGGGCTAAAACTGTCAATACCTTTTTCGCAGTTTCTACAGGTTTAGCATGATCAAGCTGAAAATCAGCAAGGCCCAAAGCAGAACATCCCCTCGATTGACCTGCTTTTTCCACAATACTATGTCGCTGATAATGCTGCCCACTACGATCATCACGGCCACCAGAGGATAGGCAATCGCAGCAGGCACAGAATCCAAACCATTGAGAAAAAAATACCGTCGATAACCGATTCGGAAAACCCAAAATGAAGCCATAGACGATGGCCATCATGGGAAAACG
>JAJOKA010000021.1 GCA_021206555.1 Candidatus Cloacimonadota bacterium
ATTGATGGATAGAGACCATCTGTCAATAATCTATGGATTGACAACAAGGCTCGTTTCAACCCTTGATTTGATGGATTGATGGATAGAGACTCTCAGATCGACTCAAATAACACAATTGTTGCAGTTTAGCGACATACTTCAGAGTTCGATCTGCAGTGCTTTATCGGGGAAATGGCCACAAAATCCTGAGAAATTAAAGTCTCAGGAATGCCAAAACACGCTATGCAAGAGCAAAGATCAGGAATAACACAAAAAATGTCAATAAAAAACGTGTCAGGAAACGCAGAGATTGCGATAGGTGCAGTCTTCGCATTTCCGCACTTCGGCTTTTGCGTTCGGGAAGGATCCTTCATTGATAATCTTAAAGATGTCATCCACGATGGCAAGTGCTTTTTGTTTCATAGGCTCCGTGATTGTGATGGTTTCGAGGTGATTTTTGGAGCGGACATAGACGAGAAAGGCCTGATTCACGGGCACACTGAAGTTTTCCTGGATCAAGATGGCGTATAGGCTTTGCTGCATCAGGTGAGTCTTGAAGACTTTGTTTTCCCAAAAGGCATATTTATAGTCCAGGGGAGCAGCGTTGCCATCATTCAGAAAGAGCACTTCATCGATCTTGCCCACGAGGTGATGCTTTTCTGAGCTCAGATACGCATCCAGGATTTTGTCCTTTACGCCGATCCTGGAGCGCAGATAGTCCTTGTTTTGTACCAGTTTAAGGTCATGAATGTCCCGGCCTTTGTTGACCAGGTGACGGCGGTGCTCATGCTGATCGATCCTTAGGACATTCATGAAATAGACGAATCTGGGGCAGTACAGGTATTCGATAACTTCAGATGGCGTAATAAACTGAAAGTCCATGGTGTTACATCAAGAGCGCTTTGAGCTCATCGGTGATCAGGGCTTTATCAAAGGCTTGCCCCAGCAGGATGCAGCTATTGAAGTCTTCCCGGCACATTGGGAAGATATACACCTTGTCTTGCTCCTGATTGATCAGGTCTTCGATGATGGTGCGCAGTTCCTTGCACTGGGTGCGGTTCAATTCACCCAGCCACACGGAATATTGGACGCGGTAGATGCCGGATTTCTCACAGCATTTGACCACTTTGTTGCGGATGCGATCTTGTACGATGTCATACATCACCCAGGTGAGCATCAATCCTCCTCGTCATCACCAAAAACAAGCTTGGGGTTAATGAAGTTCTCAAACTTTCTCGCACTGATGCCTTCAGATAGTTTTCCTTTTTTACCGATCAGAAAATTGGCAAAGCTATGGGCATCGGTTTGGATGCGGTCGATCCTTTTGCGGTTCTTGTTGCGATAGCGCTCGATCTGATCCAGATATTCCAGCAGGTAGGGGGCGAAGAACTTTTTGCCATCAGTGCTAAGGTTCAGGCCTTTGTGCACGCTATCCAGGTATTCCGCTTTGCATTTACCACGCGAAAAGAGGTAGAAGACGGGCTCATCGGCCAGGACGCGAAAGGGCTCGATAAAATCGAAGACAAAGCTCTTCTTGTTATAATTGTCACTATGCAGCAGACCGATGTAGGGATCCAGGCCGGCAATCACCAGGGCCCGCTCCGTCTTTGAATACAAAATGCCGTAAGCATAGTTCAGAAAGGCATTGAAGGCGTCCTTGGCCGGTCTGGAGCTGCGACCCTGAAATGCCCATTGCTCCGGCAACATCATGCTGAGCAGAGCGAAGTAGATCCTGGAAGCACTGCCCTCCAGGCCCATGAAGGTGGGGCTCAGCTCTTCCAGAGAACCCTCAGAATTGAAAATGGAAATCGCGTAATTGCGCAGGAGTTCCAGCTTTTGCTTTTGCTCATCGGTGATCCAGTCACGTTTGGAAAAGAGGGTCTTGACCAAACGGTACTGATGCATGATTTTAAGGCAGATCCAGCGTTTGATGAAATCCAGGCCGAGGGCATCGGAGAGCATTTCCAATTGCCTTCTACGGATCAAGACTGTGCTGCCAATGCGGGGAAACCACACTCTGGCATAGGGAGAGCCATATTGATCCAGCATCACCACGTCGATATTGTGCTCCATGGCCAATTGGATAGCGTCGGAGCTGATCTGCACAGCATTGGAGATCACGATGCTGCTGATCTTGAGCGGAGATATCTTCAGCTTTTTCTCATCCACAAAGATCTCAAACATGTCGTCTTTCTTGCGCAGCGCGGAGCCATAGGTATTGAGGTGTAGTTCCATAATCTATAATGACAGGGCAGAGCCCATTTCTTTGGGTTCAGTCAGGAACCCGGTTTCGCAGCTGTAAGCCTTCATAACGTCACCCAGAGGGATGAAATAGATGTAATCATCCAGTTTACTCACATAAGAGGTTTGGATGCTGTAGTTGTTAAACTCGGAGGGTTTGAGGTTGATCTGGAACCGGGCAAGGCTGTTATAGGCCTTGGCAATACTCAGCCTGGCTTTGGATTCATCACTTTCCTGAAGATTCTTTTTATCTTTCAGAAACTCGCGGGCCTCAAGTAAAACATCCATGCTCCTCTGTGCATCATCAGTGAGCAGCAGATAGACAGAGATGGTGGCATATTGATCTTCAATGATGCGAAATCGATCAATAGCCAGTTGCCCTTTGATCTCCTGATCGTAATTCAATTCTCTAATGGCGTTTAGGATTGCCTTAGCCTCAGCAGAAAACTCCAGACTGTGATAGTATTCTTGGATTGCCCTGGGGAAATCCCAGCTTTCCAGAGCTTCGTGTCTGTACAGTATTTCCTTGGTTTTGGCTAAAATGTATTTGTCATACACTGGGGTGGAATACTCCTTCCCATCTTTCATGAGGTTCAGCAGATGCATCTCGCCACCCAAAAACGCCCAATTCTCCATGACGATTGCATCTTCCCGCTACCTGGATCACGGAATCCAGAGGGCCAATGTCCCTATAGACACGGCAAAAACTGAGATCAACCCCTGCTTCGATGAGCTGTGTTGATACCAGAATGATCCTTTCTTTGGCTCCAGCGCTG
>JAJOKA010000201.1 GCA_021206555.1 Candidatus Cloacimonadota bacterium
ATGATTTCCGGCGCCTCAATGCCTATCTCATCCGCGTCAATGAAATGCTGGAGTGCGGTGGCGTCTTCATCTGCAATGGGCAAACTATTACCGAACGCAAAGAGCTCTTTTACAAACGCTACACTCCATACCTGGGAAGGCTGCTGTATGCCTTTGACTTCATCTATCGCCGGGTCTTTCCCAAACTGCCCATCCTGCAAGGCTGGTATTTCGCGCTTACCAATGGTAAAAATCGCGCGCTATCCGAGACGGAGATCATGGGACGTTTCTATTTTTGCGGCTTTGACCTGATCCATAAACGCGAGATTGATCATCAGATGCACTTCATCCTCCGTAAAAGCCGTGAACCCAGAGAGGATCAAAACCCCAGCTATGGCCCCCTGATCCGCCTCAAGCGTAAAGGCCTGGATGGCAAGATCATCTATGTAAAGAAGTTCCGCACCATGCATCCCTATAGCGAATATCTGCAGGCATATGTGCACGCCACCAATGACTTGCAGGAAGGCGGCAAATTCAAGGATGATTTCCGCATCACTTCCTGGGGTAAGGTCATGCGTAGCTTGTGGATCGATGAACTGCCACAGTTTTTGAACTTCTTTGCCGGAGAGCTCTCGCTGGTGGGCGTGCGCGCGCTGAGTGAGCATTACTTCAGCCTCTATCCGCCTGATATGCAGGAACTTCGGCTCAAAGTAAAGCCGGGACTTCTGCCACCCTTCTATGCTGATATGCCCAAGACTTTTGATGATATCGTGGAATCCGAACGCAGGTATCTGCTGCAGAAGCTGGAACGGCCATTTCGGACAGATTGGAAGTATTTCTGGAAGAGTGTGTGGAATATATTGGTGAAACGGGCGAGATCGAATTAATTGACAATTGACAATTGAGAATTGAGAATTGAGAATGGGGTTTCCCGCAGATTGGCGCGGATCAAAGGCGCGGATTTCCGCAGATTTTTGATGGCACGCGGATCGGGCGGATTGAGCGGATTGGGAACGATTGTTACCCACGAATGAACACAAATAAAAGATCACGAATGAACACAAATTGCTGTGTTGTAGCGCTATCCTTGAGCGCTAGGAATGAAAAATCATAAAAAGACAATGGAGGAATCATGAAGCCCTTTGTTATGCTTGTTTTGTTTATCTGTTTATGTAGCCTGTATGCTCTAACTGCTCCCACAAATGTGCGGGCAGCCGCTATCGGGCATGATGCTTTTACCTTGAGATGGGATGCTGTTGCTGGGGAAACTGGTTATGAAGTGTATGTGAATCAGGGCATGGAGCAGTTCACAATGCATAACTTTGATTGCGGAGAATACTTTCCGGAAGGATGGACATATGAGAGGGTTTCATTTATCTCAAACTATCCGAACTTGTCCTACTCACGAAACAACTTTCTCTCAATGGATGCTGCACCCGGTTGTACAGCAATTGGTAACTCCTATATTGCATAATCCACAGACATTTTCATTTAGAGCAAGGTTAAGCGGGACAAATTCCGGCTTATCCATAACGTTGTTCGTGGATTATTCCTCAGATGGCGTAGATTGGACATCCCTTGCTAGTTTATCACAGGGGAGTGGTGAAAACAATCTAACTACCTCCTACAAGCTGTTTAGCTTTAGTCCTCAGCTTGTTGGAGAATACTATCTCAGGATATCAAAACTTGTAAATTCGTCAAACAACTGCAGTGTATTTATCGATGATTTTGCAGTAACAGAGTTTGAGATGGATTCCATTACCGGATACAGTCCTCAACCAAACTCATACCATGCCACCCGCGTTTCAGGCATATCTCCCAATACAGATTATCTTTCATCGTGTCAGAGCAATCGCCGACCTCCAAGCCGGGCCATTTTCTGAATGGCAGAGCATCACGACGTTGGCTGAGGCACCGGCAAATGCAGCTAACGGCAGTGCCATAAACAGCATCCCTGTCACCATCACTCTCCCTCAGATTGGTACTTATCCACAGCAGAGCATTGAGATTGCTCCAAACATCGGTGATGGCGATTTTCTTGTAGCAGTGGACGAACCTGCTGCCAACACAATAAGTTACAGTATCACGGCTGCAGATGGTGAACTCCCAGGCAGCTACATTATTCATCACCCCGGTTTTACTGCTTCGAATCTTGAGGTACTCAGCGCTGAGTATGACGCTGTCACTCTGGCAAATGGCAGCAGTTCGCTTAGCATCACGTCATTCACCGGGAAAGGCACATTGCAGATACTATTGAATCTTGACGAAACCCTTCCGGTGCAGATGGGACGCATGATGTTGGTCCCAACCGGCATAAATGGCGTTAACCTGCAATGGTTTAGCTATAGTGAAAGCGAGCTCGCGGGTTACTATGTGCTGCGTTCTGAGTCTAATGATCTGAATCAGGCGCAGTATGTATCGTCCATGATCGAAGCCACAAACACCAGCAGCACCACGCTATACATGTTTCATGACACAGATGTTAGTGAAAGCTGTTATTACTGGCTGGAAGCGCGTGACTATTCCGGCTCTTCAGAATTCTTTGGACCGGAATACTATGAGAAGCAAAGCCCTGGTAATGACACACCTCCGATTCTAAAAGATACTCTGCATGCCATCTATCCCAATCCCTTCAATCCCAGCACCACGATATCTTACAGCCTGGCAGAGCCACAAGCCATTTCCATCAAGATATATGATGCCCGTGGTCGTTTGGTTCACAGGCATGATGAGGCCAATAAATCAGCAGGAAGATATCAATATATCTGGAATGCTGAAGGTGCGGCCAGCGGAGTGTATTTTGTGAAGCTGGAGATAGGGGAGAGGAGCTTTGAACGGAAGCTGGTGCTGTTGAAGTAGACTCCCACAACTTGTCGATTTCCCGCAGATTTGCGCGGATCAAATGCGCAGAAACTCGCAGAAGTATTTTTTGGAGCTTTGATCGTGTGGAGTAAACCGAGTTCTCTGTCCACGAATTAAACGAATTATTGGCTTGTTAGATGTAAGCGATAGCACTTCACAGCTGTAGAGTTTCAGCTTATAATGCAAACAAAAAATCAGCGTCAATCAGCGCTTTTTATCAGCGCACATCTGCGGGAAACCTGAAAACTTCATGTCAAGCTTATCCGCACAACTGTGGCTCTGTACAAAGCGCTTTTCGGAACTCCCAACACTGCTTCCAGCACGTCATATAGCGATGGGCTCTCCAGCTTCTTTTCCACTCTTAGATTATTGCCTGATAGCTGCATCTTTAGGATAATGTCTTTAAGCTCATAACTTTTACAGCGCTTCTCAGTTTGTTTGGTATAAATCCTGCTTTCACGGGCATTGAACTCCGCAATGCGTTCTGGGATGCCGCTTATCATATCTTCCGGCAACTCGATTTCCAGGCTTTCTACCGAAGGAATCAGGGCATCTTTGCCAATGCGCACGCAATCGGTCAGCACAAAATCCGGAATCTGGGTTAGCTGAAACTCACGCAATATCTGTTCGGCGCTAAACTCTTCATAAAATGAGATATCAAAATACTCAGCCATGCTCTCCACGCCGACGGGCAGTGGCGGTGAAAGGCGTCACCTTTGGATGCGGGGAAAAGCCCATGGTGAAGACAGTGGGCAGCTCCAGCACGGCTATTCTGCGAAAGAGCATGCGCATCCAATCAAGATGCGAGATGAAGCGCAAGAGCCCGGTCTTCTGATAACCGATACGATAGCGGTATTGAATCTGGATATTGTACTCTTTTTGGGCATGTATGGGCGCAGGATCAAGCGCCAAAGGCTTTGGCGGATCCGCAGATACCGTTTGCGCACGGT
This sequence comes from Candidatus Cloacimonadota bacterium, assembly GCA_021206555.1. Lineage (GTDB taxonomy): Bacteria > Cloacimonadota > Cloacimonadia > Cloacimonadales > Cloacimonadaceae > UBA5456. Next base: position 3,792 of record JAJOKA010000201.1, read on the forward strand.
CATCGCAAGCGCCACACAGACTGCATAGATCCCTGCAATCCCGGCTCAGTTCACCTTTCAGCGACTTCTCGTATTCGCTTTTTAGAAACTCTTTACATACACCGATATCAATGAAATCCCAAGGCAATTCAGTCTCGGGATTTTTTTTGCCCAAATATCGGGATGGTTCAATGCCGCATTGCTCAAAAGCCTTTTCCCATTTGCTGAAATCCCAATTCTCATTCCAGGCATCGAATACAGCACCATTCTGCCAGGCGCGATAGATGACCTTAGCCATGTCTTCATCACCACGCGTGATGCAGGCTTCCAAGAGCGAATTTTCGATGGTGTGGTACTTGATGCGGATATTTTTGGCGCGATGGAAATGCTCTTTCACCCTGCGTGCTCTGGCCAGAAGTGTCTCAGGATCAAGCATAGCGCACCATTGGAAGGGGGTGAAAGGCTTTGGTGTAAAGGGTGAAAGGGTTACATTGATATTCAGCCTGCGCTTGCCTAAGGTGTTTATCTTGTCGATGAGATTGATGATTGAGACAATATCCTCATCAGTCTCTTCCGGCAAGCCAATCATGAAGTAGAGCTTGATCTTCTGCCAGGAAAGGGAGAGAGCGATTTCCACTCCACGCATGATTTCCTCTTCTGTCAGGTTCTTGTTGATGATGTCCCGCAGTCTTTGCGATCCCGCTTCCGGAGCAATAGTAAGTCCTTCGCGCCCCAGGCTTTGCATCAGGCTCACCAGCGCGTCGTCCAGACTGTCCACCCTGAGTGAGGGCAGAGAAACATGGGTTTTGCTGGTGTTAACGGCCTTTAAGAGGCTGAACATGAGCTCTCTGATGCAGGTGTAATCGCTGCTGGAAAGCGAGATCAGGCCTGCTTCATCCCAACCGGAAGCCTGCACTTCCCGGATCAGTTCCTGCAGGATGTCTTCGCTATTGCGTTCGCGTACCGGACGATAGAAATAACCGGCATGGCAAAAGCGGCAACCGCGAGAGCACCCACGCATGATCTCGGAGACATAGCGATTGTGCGTAGCCAATTGCCAGCTAAGCAGTTGCGGACTGTGGAGCTTGTCCATGGTGTGGAAGTCCGCATATTTCCGAGCCCGAATCGTAGGTCTTAGGATTGCAGACGTCTCGTCTGCACAAGCAGCGGAGCTGCTTTCTTTTGCGGAACTTCGTTCCGTTTCGACACGAGGACGTGTCGAATCCTGACTTCATTGCCTTGCTGGACACGCGAGGATAGGATTGCAGACGTCTCGTCTGCATAAGCAGCGGAGCTGCTTTCTTTTGCGGAACTGTGTTCCGTTTCGACACGGGGACGTGTCGAATCCTATATACTCCGGTACCCAGCAGCCTTCAATCTCTTTCAAATGCTTAAGTCTCTCATTCCGAGTGGGATAGCGCTTCAGCACTTCCGCGATCTCGATGATCGCGTCCTCCGCTTCTCCCAGAAAGAAGACATCAATGAAAGGCATCAGGGGTAAGGGATTAGTAGCGCAAGGGCCTCCGGCCATCACGATAGGATCGTTCTCGTTGCGTTCATGAGAAAACATCGGAATCTGTGAACTGTGCAGCACTTGCAGCACATTGGTAAAGGTAAGTTCGCTCTGCAGAGTGATGCCTAGCAAGTCAAAATCTCTGACAGCGCGTCTAGTTTCCAGACCAAAGAGCGGGGTCTGATGTTCTTCCAATAGCCTAAGTAAGTCCAACCAGGGCAGATACATGCGGTCTGCCAGGGCATAGGGGAGAGCGTTCACGATGCTGTAAAGAATTTTCAGGCCCAAATGCGAAATGCCCAATTCGTAGAGATCTGGAAAGGCAAAGAGCATGCGCACTGGATGCTCGTCCCAGCATTTACGACAGGCATTGATTTCGTGGTCGATGTAGCGTGATGGCTTTTCCACCAGGGGCAGGAGATGTTCGATATCTATCATGGTTTTTCCTTAATTTTTGTAATATGGGTAAGGATTTATGGGCTTGCATTCCGGTCAAGGAATTCTCGTGGCATGCGTTGTTTCCCGCAGATTTACGCGGATAAAAGCGCAGATTTTCGCAGATTAGTTGTTTGGATGGTTGAGAAGGTTGAGAAGGTTGAATGCTGCGTTGTTGAATGCTACGCTGTTGAACGAACTTCGCTCTGTTGAAGCATAACGCATAACGCATAACGCATAACGCATAACGCATAACGCATAACGCATAACGCATAACCAGTCTTTTCCCACGAATGAACACAAAATGGCGAAGAATGACGATTTACAATTTACGATGTACGATTATGGCACGCGAAATAGTCTCCCACGAATGAGCATCAAATGATCAAGATTAAGCTTCAAGATGACGCTTCCACAATCTGTCCAGCGACTGATTCTACCCTATTGAGATATGCTCATGATACGGTCATGATACGGTGATTTTCATGAGCGTATCATGACCGTATCATCACGATGATCCAATTGGGCAAATGGTTCAAACGTAACGTAACAACAAAATTGATTTTCACACGCACCCAGAACCACGCACCCAGAACCAAGCACCCAGAACCAAGCACCTAGAACCAAGCATTTGCGTCCATTCGTGATCTTTCATTTGTGTTCATTCGTGGGAGAAATCCCTAGGTTCCATCTGTTCTGCTTGCCAACTCCAAAAAAGCTCTTTACAAAATATCGAGATTGAAAATCGTGGTACTTTCAAATGTCGTTAGGAGTTACATATGTCAGACAAGGTGCGTGAAACCAGCAGCAAGGCTGCTCTCAAAGAACTGAAAGAAGATTATCTTCGCATGCTCGAGGATTCCTTTCAAAACACATCAGAAATCAAAAAAGGCGATGTCGTCGAAGCCCCGGTGGTAACTATTACGGATCAATTCTTGATCGTGAACCTCGGTGGAAAGTTCGACGCTTATGCTGAGATCGGCGATTATTCAGACGATAAGGGCAATCTCACCCTCAAAGTGGGAGACACCCTCAAAGGTTACGTAGTGGATCAGAATGCTCAAGGCTACGTAGTTGGCAAAAGCCTCACCAAGCAGTATGTGGACAAACAGTCCATCCGCGATGCTTATGAGAAGAAAGTCCCGGTTCAAGGCAAAGTTTATTCGGTCACCAAAGGTGGATTCAACGTAGATATCCTGGGTGCCCGCGCTTTTTGTCCGGTTTCTCAAATCTCAGCTCGTCAGGTGGAAGATACCGCTGTATTCATTGGCAAAACAATGGACTTTTTGGTGATTGAATGCTCTGAAAATTGTCGCAGGCTCGTGGTTTCCCACCGTCAGTTGGCAGAACTCGAAGCTGCAGAAGCCAAAGCGGAAGCTCTGGCGCGGCTCTCAGAAGGCGCAATCGTTAGCGGTAAAGTGATGCGCATGACATCCTTTGGCGCGTTTGTGGATCTTGGTGGCATCGAAGGTTTGATGCACGTCTCCGAGATTTCATGGCAGCATGTGATCAAACCGCAGGATGTCCTGAAACAGGGTCAGGAAGTGGAAGTAAAGATCCTGGCCATCAAAGGCGACAAGATTGCTCTTTCCATGAAGGCTTTACAGGATAATCCTTTCGTGGCTGCTCTATCAGAGATGAAGGAAGGCGATGAAGTAAATTGCCGCATTCTGCGTCTGCACAATTTCGGCGCATTTGCTGAGCTCAAACCTGGCGTGGAAGGTCTGATTCCGGTTTCAGAAATGAGTCGTAATCGCAACATTGCTCACCCCCGTGAAATCCTCAAAGAGGGTGATTACGTCCAGGTGCAGATCCTGCGCATCGATCCCGATACCCAGAAGATTTCCCTTTCGCTGAAGGCCTTGCAGCCCGATCCTTGGGAAAACATCGCTGAAGTGGTTAAGATCGAAGAACCCTTTGAAGGCACAGTGGAATCTTCCACCAATTTTGGCGTGTTCGTTACCATCAATGATGGCATCACCGGTCTTCTGCCTCGCTCCAGAGTGCGCAAAACCGATGATTTCAAGAGTGGAGACAGCGTGACCTGATGGTTACAGCTCTGGATCGTGAAAATCATCGCATCACCCTGGACTATACCGATCGCACCCCGGAAGAGATCGCTGCTGCCAGCCGTCCTCGCAATGAAGATCGTGGTCCGCGTGACAATAGCGGTCAAAGCAGCTTCGGTGGTAACCGTGGTGGTGGTGATTACCGTGACCGTGGCGACAGCTATGGAGGCGGACGTCGTGGCGGTCGTGGCCGTAATGACGAAGAATGGCGCAAATACGCCAATCAGAAAGCAGCTCAGGCCGAAGATAATCCCTTCAAAGACCTGTAGAACATGTCTGATAACCAGTTCATAAAGCTTCGCAAAGAGAAGCTGGGCAAGATTCGTGCCTTGGGCATTGATCCTTACCCGGCTTCCAGCGAGCGCTCACATACAATCTCCGAAGTGCTGGAAGATCGTGAATCCTGGATCTCCGGCCAAAAGACCGCTACCCTGACGGGGCGGCTCATCGCTATGCGTCGTCAGGGTAAGCTCGGTTTTGGCAATCTCGAAGATGCCACCGGCAAGATTCAGCTATACGTTTCGCAGGCAGAACTGGGTGAGGATAATTACTCCTTGTTCAAGCTTTGCGATGCCGGTGATTTCGTGCAGGCTTCAGGCACTCTGTTCAATACACAAGCCGGAGAATACTCCCTGAAGTGCTGCGCCATCAAGCTGCTCACCAAAAACATCCGACCTCTGCCTGCTGTAAAAGAAAAGCAGGTGGATGGTCGTACTGTGCGCTATGATGAATTTGCCGATATCGAGCTACGCTACCGCAAGCGTTATCTGGATCTCTTGCTCAATCCCGAACACCGCCGTGTGTTTGAGCTGCGTTCCCGCATTGTATCTGCCGTGCGCAGATTCATGGACGCGCGTGGCTATATGGAAGTGGAGACTCCGATCCTCCAACCGCTTTATGGCGGAGCTAATGCCAGGCCCTTCATTACCCATCACAATACCTTGGATATCGATCTCTACCTCCGCATCGCGGTGGAGCTATATCTCAAACGTCTCATCGTAGGCGGCTATGAAAGAGTGTATGAGATCGGCAAAAACTTCCGTAATGAAGGCATGGATCGCACCCACAATCCGGAATTTACCATGCTGGAATCATATGAAGCCTATTCCGATCTGGAAGGCATGATGAACCTCGTGGAGAGCATGATTCACCACTTGGCAAAAGATGTCGTAGGTAAGGATACTTTCGTCTATCAAGGCCACGAAGTGCTGCTCACCCAGCCTTTCCGCCGTGCTCCCATGGCAGAATTGGTGCAGGAAGCCACCGGACTGGACGTATTGGCCTTATCTGAAGCAGAGCTGATTGCCTATTGCAAAGAGCATAAACTGGAGATTCCGCCCGGCAGTGGCCATGGCAAATTGATCGCGTTGCTCTTTGAACACTTTGTGGAGCACCGGCTGATCCAGCCCACCTTTGTCTGTGATTTCCCCAAAGAGATCTCACCCCTGGCCAAAGCCAAACCCGGCAATCCGCTTCTGGCAGATCGTTTTGAACTCTTCATCGCCGGCAATGAATTTGCCAACGCCTTCAGCGAACTCAATGATCCGCTGGATCAACGTGAGCGTTTGGAAGCCCAAGCCGCGCTCAGAGCAATGGGTGATGACGAAGCCAACGTGGTGGATGAGGACTTTTTGGAAGCCCTCGAATATGGCATGCCCCCGATGGGAGGACAAGGCATCGGCATCGATCGCCTTGTGATGCTGCTCACGGAGAATGACTCCATCAAAGAAGTGATACTTTTTCCGCAAATGAAACCATAGTGCCTTCGGCACGAGATGGGTTGCTGCGCAACGAGATGGGCTCCTTCGGAGCGAAATGGGTGGCTACGCACGAGATGGGCTGCTACGCAGCGAGATAGGCACCTGCGGTGCGAGATGGGCGACTTCGCGCGTGAGAGAGATGGCCTTATGTTTTCTTAGGCTCGCTTAAACGTTGTGAACCACTCTCATAAAGCCCAGTAACAGCTGTTTCGTTTGCACAAGATTGTTTGTAAGTTGCTTTGTTTGGGCCTGATCTTGCGCAAATCCAAGCATCTCCGCGATCTCAACTTGTGTTTCGAGTTCGATCAAGGAACCCAAGGCAATGCTTAGAAAATTGTGGAGCTCTTTGTTATGCTTTCTGCCACAGCCTTCAGCTATGTTGGAAGGAACTGAGACAGCAGCTCTCTTCATCTGCGATGCCAGACCATAAATCTCCTCTTTGGGAAAGCCCTTGGTAAACAGGTAAATATCCTTGACCAACCGCATACTATGTTTGTACACTTCCATATCCCTATGCATCATAACTAGATCTCCTTACTATCTATCTCTCTCACATAATCTCTCATTTCTCGCGACGCAGTCGCTCATTTCGTCGCGCAGCGACCCATTTCGTCAAGCGCAGCTTGACCCATCTCGCTGCGAAGCAGCCCATCTCGTGCCAAAGGCACCCATCTCGCTCCGAAGGAGCCATCCCGTTGCGCAGCAACCTATTCCTCTTCCGGCATCACATGCTGGGTATAGAGGAACTTATGAGAGCCCGCTTTCACCAGATTCTTCAGCTTATCGGCGATCACTTCCACCTGGTCGATATAGTCGATGGTATTCAGTCCACCTGCGGGATCGCATTCACCATTTTGGATTTCGGAGAGGATGCGCGATCTGAGGCTTTTGTGCATTTCATTGATGCGGCCTTCCATCTCGATGATCTTGTAGCTGTATTCGGTTTTCATCTCGATCATATATCCACACAGAGATCCAGCATATAGAGCACCTTGGCGTGCAACTCATCAATCATCTCACTGAAGCATTCGCAGAGCGGATTTTTCTGGGAAGAAATCTGGTAATTCAGGATGCGGTTCACTTCTTCGGTAAAGTCACCGATCTTCTCGATGTCGTTCACGGTATGCAGCAGGGCGGGAATCTTTTTGATGATGCTATCTGCATTTGTGCGTTCATTCACGGCCACCAGATACATGGTTATCTCGCGTTGGAGATGGTCGATGGCAGCTTCAATGCGGCTCACCCGGATCTGTTTCTTATAGTTCTTATCTTTAAAGGCTTCGTAGCTCACCACCAGGCCCAGACGCACCAAACGCAGCATTTCCCGCATCTCTTTCAGGGATTGCTCGATCGCCAGGTCACTATCGCCGATCACGTGATAATTCAGATGTTTTGGTTCACCCAATGATATTGTGTCAATTTTGTCCTTGGGGATGATGCGGGTAGCGACTTTGGCGAAGACTCCGGCAAAAGGCAGGCAGATCAGGGTATTGAAGATGTTAAAAAAGGTGTGGCCATTGGCAATGTGCCGCGCGATGTTTTCGCCTTGCATGATGTCACCCGGAGTGAGGCGATTGATGATTATGGTATAGATGCCAAAATAGGTAAGCAGCCCAAAGAGGATGGTGCCGAATGAATTGAATAGTGTATGTACCAAGGCTACCCGACGAGCCGTGTAGTTCGTGCCGATACCTGCCAGCCAGGCCGTGATGGTGGTGCCGATGTTGTCTCCAAACACCAGGTACAGAGCTCCTTCAAAGGGGATCAGGCCACTGCTGGCCAGCACGATCACGATGCCCACCGAGGCGGATGAACTCTGGATCAACATGGTAAAGATCGTTCCGGTCAGTATGCCCAAAAGCGGATTGCTGGATATCTGCACCATGAAATCACGCGCGAATTGGGATTCTCGCAAAGGTACCACCGCGGAACTCATCACGTTTTAAACCGATAAAGAGCAGACAAAACCGATGATGATCTGGCTCCAGCGCTCCATCATCCGGCTTTTTACGGATCAGTAGCAGGCTAACGCCGGCGATGATGAAGGCAAAGGCATAGTGTCCGATGTTAAAGGCGATCAGCTGTGCCGTGATCGTGGTTCCGATATTAGCGCCCATCACCACGCCCACAGCTTGATTTAGCGTCATTACTCCGGTATTCACCAGACCGATCATCATCACCGTGGTGGCAGATGAACTCTGCACCAAAGCCGTCACCGAAAGCCCCACTATCACCCCTTTCAGAGGTGTATTGGTCAGCATTTTCAAGATGCGCCGCATCTCTGTGCCGGCTACAGCATGCAGGTTGTCACTCATCTTATTCATCCCAAAAATGAATAAAGCCAAACCGCCAAAGAAATTGATAATCTGTAATATGGTCATATTTGAACCGATTCCTTATCCGTGATGAGGACATTTTCCCTGTAGCCCGTTGCGGTCAAGAGTTTTTCTTCACACTCCTCCCTCGGAGTCGTAAGCGCTATCCCAATCTCGTGAAGCCAAAGCAACTCCGCCTACCTCTAAGGCATGCATCGAAGCTCATAATGACAAGCGCTTTCGACTTCGAGCAGCGGGACTGCGATATCTGTTAAAACTTTGATTCTTTCCCTCTTTATCTCTTTGTTCAAGATTCTCTCTCGCATACCCGCTGTTTGAAGTCATTGCCGCACGAAGATTGTTGGCTATTATGATCTGAGTGGATG
>JAJOKA010000057.1 GCA_021206555.1 Candidatus Cloacimonadota bacterium
CCAGTCCACTGAAGTTTTCAAAGCGATAATCCAGATCAATCGCGCGCTCCACATGGCGCATGGCATCGTTATATTTCCTTAGTAAAAAAGCTGTGGTATCCCATGGCATATTCAGCAGTGGCCAATACTGTGGGAGAAGCCGAAAAGTCACGTTTAAGAACTCCGCGATAGCGGTTTGCCAGCCTTTGCAGGTCTGTGTATGACGCGCTGACATAGCCGGGATTGAGATAGGATTCCGCTTGCAGGCGATGACTCAGCATCTGCATCCGGATTTGGATGGGGTACTCATAGGAGTCTTCCGCCAAAGTGATGATCTCATGGTAACGGCCTTCGGATTCGAGCACATAGATATCCAAAAGATTCAGGATGCTTTGGCTGGGGGGATCAACTGTTTCCACCAGATACCGCATGCGGCTTCTGAACCGGGTAAATTCGTCCGTCTCACCTTTGAAATATGCGATACGGGCCAGGCCGGCCAGGGCATAGATCTGCCCTCGCGCTTCACCGAAAGCCTGATACTGCATGATGGCGCTCTCGTAGCTTTGATTGCTGTCCTGCCAGCGCTGCCTGAGCTCCAAATTCTGAGCAAGACGCAAGGTGGCATCAGCTGAACCCTGGCTTGGGGTTGGATTACTTTAGCCGGTCTGGAGCAAGCGGCCAGGCCCCAAAGCACCAGTAACAAAGGCAGAACGTGCTTAATCCGTATCCGGCATTTCATAGTATCTTCCTTCAGGCGCGAATGCTCTGATGCGGGATTCGGGTATGCCTTTTCTGAGAATCGGATTGTTGTTCAAGGCTTCTAAAGTCTTGGAGGATTTCTCCAGAGTTTCATTCAGATTGTTGATTAAAAGCAGCAGTTCAGGGTTCGATCTGGACAAACTGCCCATGATCTGCTGCAAATCCTGCAAGGACGCGCTGAGAGCATAAAGAGTGCTGCTGAGCGGACTGAAGATCATATCTCCTTGGGGGTCGAGCATTTTGATGATCAAACTGTCCGGATCGGCATAGTTCTCCGCGGCGATATTGGCGGTTGCCAAAAGCCGTGTCATTTCATCCGTCTGTCCCGCCACTGCTTCACTGAGATTGGCTACATTATTCAGGATGCGCAGGATCACGCCGTCATCGGGATTGTGATCGCGGTTGAGATTGCCGATCAGGGGTGTTGATCTCGCTCATGTTGGCATTGAGCAGATCGAGGGTAGTGTCAGCTTTTTGTGAAAGATCCGCCACCGAGACCAGGATGCGCATCAAAGCGCCTTTATCCGAATTATCATCCAGGTTCAGTTCACGCGTCAAAGCCTCGATATTCTCGATGATGGCGGCGATGGGATCACTTGCCTTGGGCAGATAGATTCTCAAGAGAGCGCGACCTTCCGGAAAGTCCGTGGAAGGGATGTGTTCCCCTTCAGGCAGGGGTTTGAGCTTCTCGCTACTGCGCACATATTCCAGGGTAGTCCGGCTGGTAATCGGGTTTGTGGTGCGATACAGCACGCTGGCTTCCACGATGATGGGCTGATAGCGCTTTAGCACATAGAAATCCAGAGTGATGGTGCCATCCTCAAGCAGTTCAAATTCGCGCACGCGTCCGATCTCAAAGCCTTTATAGAGCACCGGTGTCTGCGTGGAGATGCCGATCGCGTTTTCCAAAGTGCTGTGGAAGTGATAACGCTTTTCAAACATATTCTGCCGGATCGCGATAAACACGATTGTTACCATCAGCACCACCGCGGGGATGATGATGAACATTGTGACGATGTGCCGGGTGTGTTTCAACTTGTAATTCATATTTTTTCCCAAACGAATTAAGCCTTTCTGAGGGGCACAATTTTGTCAAGAAAGGCTTGCAGCCGAGACAAAGTTTTCTTCAAACGCGCTCAAATCTATGATCTCGTCGGCAAAGGCGGCCCCGAAATCATCATCGATACTGGCAATCAGCATCGGATAGCTATTTTTCAGCATCCAGAGTACATTGTGCACCACATCCCGCTCCTTTTTGTTCAGGATATAATAGGATCATCGATGATCAGCACTCTGGGCGCGATCAGCAGTGTGCGCACAAAGCTCAACAGCTTGAGTGGCCCCGGGCGATATGCCACCGGTCTCTGCGTCATGTCCAGCTTCAAACTAAAGGTTTTCAGCCAGCTTTGGATCAAGGCTTCAGTCTCCGCCTCATCCAGATTGGGGTTGATCCAGCGCAAAGGGAGCATCAGGTTTTCTTTCAGCGAGAGGTTCGAAAGCATGATCCCCTCATCAAAGACATAGCCAAAATTGGAGATCTGTGGCTCCCTGCACAGAAAGTCATGCAAAGGCAGCCCATCCACCGTGATTTCCCCTTCGCGGATTTCATCCAGGCCTACCATCGAATTGAGGATGGCGCGCGAGAGGTTTTCCGTGGGATCAGCAAGCACGGTTACCCGGCTCAGATCAATGCTCAAACTAAGCTCGCGAATCCCCTCTTTGGTGCTGACCTTATCAAAAGTAACTATCATCGGAATACCCAGAAGAGCCAGGTGATCAGCATATCACTCAAGATGATGGCGAATATTGAAGTCACCACGGCTTTGATCGTGCGTTGCGGAACTTCGGTGCTGGCATGCCCCACGCTCATCCCATGATAGGCCGAGACGCTGGAGATAATCAGGCCAAATACGATTGACTTGATCAGGCTGGAAACCACGTGGGAGATCTTCAGCACAGAGAGAAAGTCATTCATAAAGGCTCTAAACTCCAGATGGTTGAAGATCCGGGAAAAGAGCCAGCCCCCGATCACGGCGATCACATTGAAATAGATTACCAGCACCACCATCGCCACCACCACGCCAATGATGCGGGAAACTACCAGATAACCGGTGGGCGAAATGCCGAAAGACTCGATGAGATCTATTTCCCGGCGCACCTTCATGTTGCCGAGTTCGGTGGATATAGCGGTTCCGCTACGAGCCACCACCACCAGGGCGGTAAGGATT
>JAJOKA010000120.1 GCA_021206555.1 Candidatus Cloacimonadota bacterium
GAAGGTTCATATCAATCGCCTGATTGAAAACATCGAGACCATCACGGAGTTTATGAACCAGCATGGCAAGCAGTGGTCTTTGGTAGTAAAGGTTTTGGGCACAGATAAAGCCGTCTTGGCTCGGATCTTGCAGCATCCGGCCATTTTGGGCACACACTCGATTGCGGTATCCCAATGGAAATCTCTGAAGATGGTGAAGGAGCTTAACCCCAGCCTGCGCACGATGTTCATCAAGCCACCCTCGACGAAAAACGTGAAAGAAGTGGTCGCTTACGCGGACATCTCACTGAATACGAATTTTACGACCATTCAGGCCCTCAATGAGAAGCCAAAAGGCAGGATAAAATCCATCAGGCCATTGTGATGATCGAGATGGGTGAACTGCGCGAAGGCATCAAGCGCGAAGGCCTGATCCCCTTTTACAAGAAGATATTCAAGCTCTCAAACCTCGATGTGGTGGGCATCGGCACCAATCTCGGTTGCATGTATGGCATCCAGCCCACCTATGACAAATTGATCCAACTGGTGCTGTATGAACAGCTGATCGAAGCCAAGTTCAAGCGCAATCTGGAGCTTGTGTCGGGAGCAGCAGCATTACCATGCCCATCCTGGAACGGGGCAAGGTGCCTGCCGGGATCAACCATTTCCGCATTGGTGAGGCAGCCTTTTTGGGCACTTCTCCCTTGGATAACAAGCCAATCCTGGGGCTCAATACCGGAGCTTTCACTTTTTGAAGCAAACATCGTGGAACTCTATAAGAAATCCAATGTGCCGGATGGCACCATCACCGATGCCGCCGTGGGGCACACCCCTGATGATCCGGATGTGGAAGAAGAAAGTCAAAGCTTCAAAGCCATCATGGATTTTGGCGTGCTGGACGTGGATGCCGAACACCTGGTCCCGGAAGATCCCGATATTCGCTTCTTTGGCAATAGCAGCGACCTCACGGTCTATGATCTGGGCGATAACCCCAGAGGCTATAAAACCGGAGATGTCATGCGCTTCGAGCTGAAGTATATGGCCGTGGCCAAGCTGATGTATTCCCGCTTTGTGGAGAAAGTACTGATTGATTAGCGGTACCGAGCGCTCGCCGTAGCGCTATCCAAGCTGCCCATTGCAGCAGAAACACTTTCTCTCAGCTTTGAGTTAGCGCTTATCTAGCTCATGTTCGCCTCATGTTTCGAGGAAATCATGGGATAATGTGGAGCAAAACGAGAGAAACTATCAAAAGAAGAGCCCTGCCATCCGGCAGGGCTCTTGTTATACTTTTGTCTTTTACTTTGAATTAAGGATCGAAGCGGAAACGGAACTGATAGCTCATTTCTTGCTGGACATTGAATCTCCAGCCCTCAATGATGCGTTTCACTTCGGATACAAAGCTGGCAGGGTATTCACCCAGGGGCACCACGTCAGCTGATCTCACATTGCCGGTTGAAGCGATGAACAGCGTAACTCTGAAGCTCATGGATTGGTTGAGCTGAGCTTGGCGGTAGGCAGCCTCGATCTGGCTTTGACGATCTCTCACTTGCTGACCGAGACTGGTGTAACGCGCCTGAGTAGTTTCATCAAGTCTGGCTATGGCGGTTTCGGATACAGTAGCGATGTTGCGGCTCTGGAAGTCTCTCATGATTTCGATGTCACGTTGAGACTGTTCCCAGGATCTTCCGCTGAGGGTTACGCGACTGGCATCACCGGTGATATGACGACCGGTTCCGCCTTCGGGTCTCACCGCGTGACCGGCTGTGGCAGGTCCGGAAGCAGCGATGGCTCCCAAATCTGAAGAAAAGCCGGGGCCTGCGGTAGCACTGAATGTGGTTCCGGGTCCACCGGAAGCAGCTCCGCCACCACCTGTTCCTGTTCCACCACCACCACCGGATCCGCGTACCGCGAAGCCTTCTACAGTGGTAACAATGGCGTATTGTGCGGGAGCTTGAGTGGCATTGGGGTCAAAACTACCCAGCATATTTGATAGGCCGGCAGCACCGGATCTACCTGTGGTTTGTCCGGTAGCGGTACCGGTGGGAGTCCCTTCAGTAGCTTCCGGGACCGGAGCTTCGATCTCCACCGAAGCGGAGGGAGCTGTGGGTTCAGTGATCTGCGGTTGAACTGCCTGAGCCTGCATCGTAATCAGACGATCCTCAATCGTAGCATCAAAGGACACTTCCTTTTTCAGGAACAGATCGAAGAAGATCAGGAACAGCACAGTCAGCACCGTGGCGATCAACATTAAGGCGCGGTTGAATTTGGTTACAGGATCGTCTTTCGCTCTGGTGGCGCAATCAGCCACGATCTGACGTTGTTCATGCGTGAGGACAGCCACCCAGGGTTCTCTGAAATCAAAATCTACATCCCAATCTTTGTGAACGTTTACGTTCCCGGTGATCGAGGGATCCAGGATCAATTGATTGCCGGAGAGCAGTTTATTTTGCTGCAAATAGCTGCTGTCCACTTCTTTACCATCTTTGCGCAGGTAAATGATGCTCCCGGAGGGATGTTCATTACCAACGCGTTGCCCACCTGCTTGACAAACAGATGTTTGTCCGGAAATGACGTGTCAAGAATCTGCCATTGCAGATGCTTGTTTGAACCGATAAAGAATTGCTTCCGGATTTCCTTGCCTTCCTTGGCGTAATCCAGGAACTTTCCTTTGTAGTTCAATCTGAGACTTAGAATCTTAGCCATAAGACCTCCATTTATTGTGGGGACGCCGGTCGGAAATCAGATAACCAATCCGGGTCCTCGATGGTTGCGAAGTAAATGTTCGGGAAGTTTGCATAGGTGGCAACGCGGATAATCTCCGTTAAGTAGATACAGCGCAGGAATGCATCTGCCTGGACAACCAGACAGGCTTTGTCCTTCTTATCCGCGGGTATATTCGCCATTTCACGTTCGAAGTATTGCCGCATGGCATCGCGTTTATTCGCGTCAGAAATGATATCATCCGGCGTGCCCATCGACAGATTATCAATTCCGAACAAGACGCGATCCTGATACAACTTCACCGGTACAACTTCAGGGTTATCCAAAAGTTTCTCGTCAGTGATGGTAGTGGGGTAATGCATATCCGGTAACTCGGAGATTTTTACCGCTTCCATCGAAACGTTTTTTGATCAAAAACACCAGGATAAGGTGAGAACGTCCAGAAGAGAGGTGATGGAAAGACCACGAGTTTCCTCTGTCTTTCTGCGGACTCTTCTAGTGCCCTTCTTCTTATTTGTCGAATTCTGTGAACTCATTATTCCTCCCCAATCCTAATAGTAATACATTTGTTTGGGGTTCATATACTTCACGGTAACGAATCCATTCTGTTTGCTGAGGTCAATCGTGCGGATCAGAGTGTCATACATTACATCAGGATATACCACTACCGCGATTTCACTCTTATTGGGATACTTGTCCTTGAGCTGGACAAGCATTTTGCTGCAACGAGGCAAAGTCGTAAACATCTCCCACCTTGGGTATCTTGGTGACAGATCTGTCCACATCACGGATTTCGAAGCCCGGGAACAGGCCGGTTGCGTGTTCTGAAGCATAGAGGCGAATCTCAATAAGCTCCTCCGAACCACCTCCGCCCGTGCCGTCACCGGCACCACCGGTTTCTCCACTGGACTCAAAGTTCATAGCAATCATGGCCACCTGAGAGAGCACGATCATCAGCATTAGAAATGGTATGATCGTGACAAACAGGTTCATAATCGGAACTAAATTCGGTTCCTCTGGAGCCGTTTGTCCTTTTTGTTGCCTCGCCTCTGAAGGACGATAAATTGCCATAATACTATCCCTTGATGAGGTTGTTTATGTAGTTCACCAATTTAACGCTATATTCGTCGATGTTGCTGATCAGGGTTTGGGCACGGGAGAACAATCCGCCTTTGATCAGGGTGAGAGGAATAGCACCAATCAAACCCAGAGCGGTGGTTCCGATGGCCATATAAATACCATTTGTAAGAGCTTGGTTTGCGGCGGCACCGGTCAGGCTGCCCAAGGAATCGAAGGCCTGGATCAGACCAAAAAATGGTACCAACAGTCCCAGATAGGTGGAGATTTGCGCAAGAGTATCGAACCAGAAGAGGTTGCCGTCCAGTTTGTGCACGGTTTGCAGCACAGCTTCGTCAAAGGCGTTTTGCACGGCGATGCGAGCTTCTTCACCGGTTTTCCCGGCTTTGGTGATGTCTTTGTAAACTTTGAGGCCGCTCCAGAAAATGAAGCCCATGGTGGTTCCGCGGAACTCATTGGTAACGGTGATGGCTTCATCGATCTGATTGTTTTTCACATAATTCTTGAGTTTAACGAAGAACTTCTCGGCATCCATTTTCTCACGAACATAAAGCTGAATGTAACGAATGACGGCATAGACCAGACCAATTACCAGAACCAAAAGGATCAGATATGCATCGAATCCGCTATTGTAAAGATCTTGATGGGATTAAGTGCTCCGCTGCCACCGGCCTGGGGTGCGGCTTCTGTAGCTTCCTGCGCGAAGAGGAAACCGATACTGAGAATGAGGGCGATCACAACGAGTAAGGTATTCTTGCTTTTTCATTTTGACTCCTTAAGCCATTTATTTAATAGGATTTCACTGTTTTCTCGTACAATCTGGTCGTCTAGCACAAAGCGATACTTCCCACTGGTGGAATAGGTCTCGCTCTTGGCTTTGTATATACCCGATTCAGGTGCTAAAGATCTGACATCAATAACGATTTCTTCTTCATCAACTACCACGACAGAATTGTCTCTTCCCGTCTGAATCTGCATCGGGGTTTGCTGCGCGAGCAAGATCCCGAATAAGCTGACGAGCACAAAGAGCAGGATCAGTGTTTTCTTCATCGGATTTCCTCCTTACCGGCCTGAGAATATGTAATGGTGGCCAGGAAGCCACGATAGGCACTGGGGTTTGATACTTCAAATCTAAGGGTATTTTTCCCTGCTTTAACCATGTTTCCCGGAATCTGCATCGGAATGGCATAGATCATCAAAGGATCAGGATCATAGTCCATGATCGCGGAGCTGACCCGTTCGCCATTAAGATATACTGTCAGATCTTCCGGGGCCACGAAATTGATGCGTCCTTCGATGAAGTCGGATTCCACATTGAAATCCAGTCTCCAGGATCACGAGATCTACCGGGCCGGCAACCTCGTTTACCCAGATCGGATTGGCCGCTGTGGGACCAAAACCTTCGATATTATCCCAAGTAATGTTCCAATCTGTAGCCGGGATAGCAAAGCCGCTGCTTTCTTCCTGGGTTTCAGGATTGATGCTTACTACGCGCCAGGTGGCGTTTGTGTGAATATTGGTGATCACCGGAGGGATATTTTGACGGATTCGTTCCAGGCTGGTGCGGATCTGCAAGTTCATGGCCAGGTCCTGGTTGGATTCACGGTTATTGGCAAACTCCAGCTCAATCCGGTTGTCGCCGGCCACAAAGCCTTCGATGGGCAGGATCACGGCATAATGCGTGGTGGCAGGTTTGCCGGCAGTCAGAGTATCAATGGGTACCCATTCAGCTTCCACCAGGCTGCCGTTGAGCTTGATCTCCACCGTAAGCGGATACATCATGTGCAGATAGGCAAAGTCCGGCTGTAATGCTGTATTGATGGTCTTGCTGAGGCGCAGGGTTCTTTGCGCAGGAATGGTGAGCATGCCCATATTGGTGCCTGTCGGGCTGCTTTGATTACGGATGGGCAGCGCGCTTCCGCCTTGCACCAGTTCTTGCTGCCATGCGGAATTCAGGATATGCTCGTCATTGCGATAATCCAGGGGAATTCCCTTCTCTTCCAAAGACGCCACGGCCGCTCTGGTCATAGCATTTTGATATCCGGGCAGGTGGTACAAACGGAACATGGTAGATTGCCAGGTGACCAGGTCTTGAGCGAACTTGGCGGTTTGTTGGTTCACCACGTTGGCGATCACAGCATTAAGCTGTTCGCCGGGGAATTGTTCACGGTAGTAGCCGGCTTCAACCGTGGTCCGGAAGTACTGCGTGATCTGAGTATTCATGATCTCAATCCCGCGTTGATTTATGCGGGCGATCAGATCAATGGCTTGAATGCGACGATCGTTATCAATATTGAATCCTGATTCATTGGCCTGGAGTACCAGAGCCAACACTTTGTTGACTTCAGCCTGGACTGCCTGCTGGAATCTTTCCAGACGTTTGTCACCGGCTCCCAAGTGGCGATCCCAGGTGGTATTCGCGTTTACTCTGATGTGAGTATCTGCCGCTTTTGTCAAGAGCTCTGAACGATTAAATGCCGCAATCTGGCGATCGTAATTGGCCAGGAAGGCCTGATATCTTTGCTGATCATCATATTCTTTCTGCACTGCGGCAAAGAACTCATGGGCTGCTGTATTTTCGAAAGTGAGGCCTTCTCTCTTGTAGGCTGCTTCCACTCTGATGTATTCGTCTCTGAGATTGAACGCGGCCTGGAAATCCTTGTTATCGTAGGCTTCACTAAAAGCGGTACCGATACGGGCCAGCTCTTTGTCAGCCACGTGTTTGTACAGTGAGTTGCGGCTGGGATCACGTTGGAAGATCGCTTTGGCCAGACGGTTGTAATCGTCCATTTCATTGCGGTCAAAGTGACCTTTGGCCATGTATTCCATGAAGGGGATGCTATTTTCGTGATTCGGATAGAGGCTGATGAAGCGGTTCCGCAGTTCATACTCTTTGCTGATGTTTCCCGCTTTCACATAGGCCAGGATGGCATCGTTGAGAATGCCGCTGGCAGCTACGCCTCCGGCATCGATTTTGTTGCCTTGCACGTCCTCAAAGAGTTGGAGGTAGCCCTCAGCTGCTTCGGTGGAGCGGGAGGGATCATCGAAGGCATCCTTGAGGTGAACCATCCGTAAACTAAAAGCATAGTTGCTGGCCGGGCGTAGGCTGATGAAATCCTTCTCCAGCTGCAAAGCGCGCGCGGGATTGTTCATCTTATCAGAGGCTCCGGCTACTTCGGCAGCCTTCATATACCATGTATATACGCGTTCAATGTCACTTTCATTGGCGGAAAGCTCCACCAAAAGGTCAATGGCTTCCTGATAGGCACGGCCGTTGATATAGGCTTCCACGGCGGCGAACTTCTGTCCCAGGATTTCATTGGCCTGAGTGGCGGGATTCAGTTGGGAAGCAAAACGCAGGCGCTCGGCAGCTTCTTCCAGATAATTGCCACCACTGGAGGCATTCTCAAAGCTGCTTTGGATCTGCACCAGGATCGCCGTTTCGATGTCTCGGCGTTCTTCGGCATTGGTGGCCAGGGGCAATGCCTTGCGGAACCAGCTTTCGGCCTCTACGAAGCTATTGGAATCACTGTGCAGGAAGGCCAGGCGCAGGTAAACGTCACGTTTGTCCGTAGCAGAAAGGTGTTCTTCAAATTCCAGAGCCTGATTGAGCAGGGCAATAGCCTCAGTTGCGCGTTGACGTTCACGCTGGATCTCGGACAGGTTGATCAATAGCACAGCCGCGCGGCTAAGGTTCTCAGGGCTGGCAAAGCGATCCTCTTTTGCAGTTGCGATATAGCGCATGGAAGCAGTTTCCAGGAATGTGTATGCTTCATCCATGTTTGCCGGTTGACCGGAGACGGGGCTGAAGCCTGGGCTGCTGATGGCCGCAGTGCTTAAGGCATAGACCTGTTGAGCATAAAACAGGGATCTTTGTTCGTTATAAAAATAGCTGCTGTTTTGCGGATATTTGTCGTTATAGCCTCGCAGCTGAGTTACAGCCTCCAGATAGTCCTCTACTTTAGTGGTTTTTTCGGCAAGAAGAGCGTAGAAATCCACGAAGATGCTATCGGTATCGGCGCGGAAGCCGGCATAGTCTTCTTTGTGCAATTGAGCAAAGCCATCATAGCTATTCATATGAGCCATATAAGCTTGCATGGCCTCGCGATCTCTACGGGTCACAAACTCGTTGAAGAGGATGATGCCCAATTGATCATAAGCTTTGTCCACCACTTTAAGCTGAGGAGCGATGTTGCCGGATTTGTTCCTATCATACCAGGCTGAAGTGTGATTGTAGTCTGTGGTAATCTCACGGTAGGTTGAGCGGATTAACTGCGGCATGCTCTCGCCTTCACGCATCTCGGAGGTCGAATTGGCATATAGCACCAGCATCGAATCCAACAGAGTGGGGTTGTTCAAGGCCAGAGGATTTTGATTCACGCGGAAGCGCAGGAAGTCTGCGGCTTGCAGCATAGCGCGCATATTGTACTTGTTCTGGGCAGCAAGATCGATAATGGTGGTAATTACTTCCTGGTTTTCATAATCCCGGAAGAGGCGTTGAATCTCGCTGATACCGCGGGATTCTGCACGGAAGTCGGTTCCGTCAAGGGCGATCAGGCAATAGGCGATATTATTTACTGCGTCAGTGGAATAGTCTCTGGCCAGAGCCGGGTTTGTGATCAATCCGGCATCAGCGGCTCGAAGGATTTCCAGAAAATCGTTCATTGCCATGCGCAGGTCTTCATTGTCATAGCTATTCAGGCGCACCCAGCCTCTTTGGTATAAAGCGTCATAATACAAAGGGCTATTGGGCTTAGCGATGATTTGGTTGAAATACCCCACTGCGGTATTGCGATATTCGACGGGGGTGGTGGAATCGTCCGCGAAGCGGAAATTGAGCAGTCCCAAGCGGTATATAGACTCTTCATAAACTCTGGAAGAGGGGAAGTCACGCACGATCTCATTCAGAGCGGCAAGGGTCTGCGCGAAATTGCTCTCATTATATAAGGCATTAGCTGGTGGTCTGGAGTTAAGGGTGGCCGCGCTGCGATAGGCAATGCGATTGCGGTCCACTTCAGCCCGTGTTTGCTCACTGGTGATAAAAGCGATGTTATACAAAGCCAGATCACGATCCGGAAGTCGGGGATCCAGTTGCAGTGCTCTTTGGTAGCTGGCCAGGGATGGGCTCAAGTCTTGAGGAATGGCATAAAACTGGAGTTCGCCAAGATTGTAGTAGAGATCGGCAGCTTGAGCCAGATTACCGCCACCGGGCTGATCGATGGCTGAGAAGCTGGGGTTTTCTCGCAGGAAGACATTGATGTCGTCAATCAGCTCCAGCTGAGACCTGCGAAACTCTGGCCTGCATAGTGAGGCGGTCTTCATCGGGAAGGCTGGCTTGATTTCTGGTAAAAGTGTTATAATCGGCCATCAGATTGCGGTAGGTCATTTGCAGCGTGATAAACTCAAGGTTCTTCAAGCTTTCACCAAAACCACGGGTGAAGATCTGGTGTCTGGCCTGAGCATCGCTGACAGACCTGACGATTGACGATACCTGAGGTCGGATTTCACTGCGCATATCTTCATTGATGATGGTGCGCACTTCGGTATATATAAAGTCTTCAAGTTCAGCAGCTGTAAGCTCCAAATCTCGCTTGTCCGCAAGCATGGCATTGTATTCAGAAAGGATTTCCATGAAGATCTGGCGTTCGACATCGTTTGGATACTCAATCTGGGCCAGATATTGCTGACGTCTGACTTCCAGATCGGCTTTTTTGCTGGATGGCTTCGTTGCGTCTGGAAATGAGTTCCTGGGATTGTCCTTGATACTGCCCGGAGGCCAGCATGTCGTTGATTTCTGCAATGGTGTCATTGTAAATGGCTATAGTGCGGTCAGTCTGGATCAGTTTGTCCAGATACAAGTCTGCGGTGTACTGCGCTAAATCTTCATCAGGATCAGATTCCAGCAAGCGCTGGTAGCGACTTTGCAGCATTTGATCGAATGCTCTCAGAACGCCGTCATAATAAGCGATATGAGCTTTGATGGCATTTATGTGTCCGGTCGCCGGGATCATGATCTCTTCGGTGCGGACAGGAGTATTGGCATAATCCAGCAGTAATTGCTTGAGTTCGTTCAGATTCTTGGTCTCATACTCGTGGATGCTCTGCAACTCATCAATGTACACCATGCCTTTTAAGGATATGATCTGGCTGTTCAGCGCAGTCACATCGCGCAAAATTTGATCAATCTGTTCGTTCATGGAGTTAAAATTCTGCTGATTGGGATTATTAAAATAAGCTCCAATGTCCAGGGCGTTCACCCTTGCCAACACTTGCTCTTTTGCAGGCAGCAGTCTGTTCAGCACCATATCACGGTTTTCGTTGTAGGCCTGAACCAAAACGATCAACTCATCATAGTTGCCACTCTCTGCTGTAAGTTCAGAGAAAACATACAGATAGGCAGGGAAATATGGCGATGAGTTATAGTTTTCGAAAACGATGGCACGCAGGAAGTCTCTGGCTGCAGGGCGATTTCCGGCATCCAATAGAGTAATAAGTTTGCGATAGAGCACAAGGTTGAGCATTTGACGCGCATCATCATTCAAATCGGCACGGAGCACGGAGTCAAACAAAGTTATCGCTCGGTCATCATCACCCTCTCTAGCATACATATGCCCCAGCAGGTACATGACTTCTGTATCGGACATGGTGCCCAGTATTCCCAAAAAACTTATCCAACTCACTACTTGCTCTCTCCGGATCAATTTTGGCGATTTCAGGGAGTTCATCCACCAAAAAAAACCTTGGCTGCCTGCCTGATCTCTTGTTTTTGGATGCGGATGAGCTCTTGAATCTGCGCTGCTGACATTTGCTCTTCATCTACGCTGGTTTGGGCAAAGACGAAGCTTGTACATGTTAGCACGAAAACTACGAGCAATAGCACTTTAAAATTCTTATTCATAACCCCGCTCACTTTAGACTCTCATGGTGTTAAAAAAACTTATGTATTCTGGGCAACATGCCAGGATGCTTGCCGCATCCTGGCGCGTTACATTTATATAGGAAGTACGAGTCCTACATTTCACTACTATGCATGTGCTATAGAACTTTTAGGGCTTATCCGTCTTCATCTGCTGGATCCAGGTACGCAGTTCGTCCAAGGATCTTTGAGCTTTCTGGCGTTCTTCACGCAACAGTCTCAGCTCTTCCAGCAAGTCCCGCACTTCGGGAGAAAGCTGGGAATAGCTGGCGCTGCCTCCGGCGCTCATGCCCGGAGTTTGCAGCACGGTACCCGAAGGACCGGTAACCACTTCTGTACCACCGGGGGTAACTGTGGTGCTTCCGGTAGGAGGTACTACTACACCGGTCTGGCCGGGAGGCAGGGTGGTATCCACCAAATAGTCGTCCCCAAAACCGGCATCGGCATACTGCCAAAGGTTGGGACGGCCATTGTCGCGCTTGGCTTCAGCAAAACGGTCCATGAGATAAGAAACCCCAAAGCCGATTCTCAGATTGTCTTCATAGCCATTGTCTTTAACTAGATCTTCAATCGCTTGCGCGCCGATCTTGAAGCCCCAGTTTTTGTAAGCATACTTGATTCCGGCATTGAAGTCATGACCGCTATATTCGCCCTGAACAAAGAAATTGTTGAAGGGTGACATTTCGGCAGAATAGAACAGACCGTTCCACACGCGGGATCTCGCTACCTGACCGGTAAAGCGGTGAGCGCCAAGGCCCATGTTGAACATCCAGGGCATACCCAATACTACGGCTTGCTTGGAGGCAACCAGATAGGGGGAGAACATTTCGTAATCCGCTTTGTCCGGATGATTGAAGAAGTCATCACCTTGGTTCAAGTCCTGAACGCTGGTCTCGCCAACGGGGGAGAATATATTGTCAAGCCCTACGGCTACTTGTGGCAGCTTCAAAGTTTCCTGCAAGACCTTGACCTTTAAATTCAAAAAATAAACCATATCGTCATCGACCTTATCACCGACAAACAAACCCAGCTCAACGCGGTCCATCAGGCCCACTCCGGCCATGAAGTAAGGAGATAAACCATCGTTCGGAGTTGGTTTTGCTACGTCGCGGTAATAGCCGACCAGGAGAAACTCTGCTGCTTTATGGGGCAGGACATAGGCATCCGGTGTACGCAACATGCCAAGGGTCTGGAAAGGCGCTGCTTCCAAGAGGCCAAACATCGCTGCGATTACGATCACACTCAATATAACTTTTTTCATACTTCCCTCCACCTTTCGGTGTTGTTGTTTTCTATTCATGGTTCCCTAATATCATTGACAATTAATCCGTCAAGCTTTTTCTTGACCTCATGAAAAGCTACTCAAATCAGGAACTGGCCGCTCGTGGCGAAATTTTGTAGCCGGTGAAATACCTTGAAAGACAAGGATATAGGCTTGTATGCCGTAACTTCCGCTGTCCGCAAGGGGAGATTGATCTGATTGTGGA
>JAJOKA010000194.1 GCA_021206555.1 Candidatus Cloacimonadota bacterium
AACCCGCACACCGAAAAACTAAGGTTTCCACAGCTATGCTAATCAGCTGTGGGTTAGTCGGGTCCTAAGGCGAACCCGAAAGGGACAGCTCGATGGCCAACGGGTTAATATTCCCGTACTACTTATCATTGTGATGGAATGACGGAGTGATGAAAGCACCGCGAACTGACGGAATAGTTCGTTAAAGTACCTAGCTATAGAATCTATAGGCAAATCCGTAGATTTTGGTGAAATACGATAGTACTCGGAGGCTTCGGCCAATGGGATAGTGTGCCTAAGGGCTTCCAAGAAAAGTTTCTAAACTTAGATGATAAGTACCCGTACCGTAAACCGACACAGGTAGTTGAGGAGAGAATCCTAAGGTGCTCGAGTGATTCATGGCTAAGGAACTAGGCAAAATAGACCTGTAACTTCGGGAGAAAAGGTCGCCAGCAGCAATGCTGGCCGCAGTGAAAAAGGACTTTGGGCTCTTGGTGAAATGTCTTGGAAGACCCGGCGCAAGATCGATGATGCGGACGTGAACTGGATAATGCCAGCCATCGCAAGCCGCCAAATCGTTAAAAAACTAAGCAAAGTGGAAGAAATGCCACAAGTCGGTATGGACGAAGAAAGCCCGATGATCGGGAATATAGAGCAACCGATAGTATAGGACACTCTCTAAAACATTGCGCTGTGAACCCAAGGCTTGATAATTTTCCTTGCCAAGAATTGAAAGCTTTCAAATCCTGCGCGTAGATAGAAAAACAGCATGGAGGTAATCATGTTACCCTTGTATCTTGTGATAGTCTTTGCCATCTTGGTAGTCAGCATCATATCCAAAGGTTTGATCGTGGTGCGGCAAGCCGAAGTGGTAATCATCGAACGCCTGGGTAAGTATTACAAAACCCTTCCCAGCGGCATTCACATCATCATCCCCATCTTCGATAAAGTGCGCCCTATCCATTGGCGCTACAACAAAACGGATTACCGCGGACAGGTGGTCGTGGTGCAAAAGGTGGAAAACCGCATTGACCTGCGGGAAAAACGTCTATGACTTTCCACGCCAGAACGTGATCACAGCCGATAACGTGTCCATGAACATCAAACGCGCTGCTCTATTTCCAAATCACCGATCCTTACAAAGCAGTCTATGAGATCGGTAACCTTCCCGAAGCAATCGAGAAGCTGACCCAAACCTCGCTGCGTAACGTGATTGGTGAGCTCTCTCTGGATCTTACTTTCACTTCCAGGGATTCGGTGAACATGAAGCTGCGCAACATCCTGGATGAAGCCACCGATAAATGGGGCGTGAAAGTGAACCGCGTGGAATTGCAGGAAATCCAACCCCCGGAAGAGATCCGCAACGCCATGGAAAAACAGATGCGCGCCGAACGTGACAAACGCGCCAAAATCCTTACCGCGGAAGGTGAAAGAGAATATCAAATCCGCGTTGCAGAAGGTGAACGCCAAGCCAAAATCACTCGACGCTGAAGGCTGAAGCACAATCCCGCCTGCTGGTCGCTGATGCCGAAAAGAAAGCAATCCTGCTGGTAGCCGAAGCTCTTGAGGGCTTCAATATGAATGCTGCTGAATATCAGATTGCGCTCAAATACATCCAGGCCTTCGAAGGGCTGGTGCAAAAAGGCGACAGACGGTGGTGCTGCCTTATGAATCCTCTGCCCTTCTGGGTTCAGTGAAATCCATCTCGGAGATATTTAAGCAATAGGCGACTGCGTCGAGAAATGGGTTGCTGCGCAACGACATGGGCGGCTACGCCGCGATATTGGTGCCTGTGGCACGAGATTTGATAAGGGTGATTTCAGTTTTGTGAACCGAAATCACCCTGAATTGTATTGGGGTTTGCTTATCCTCGTTGGCCTGAGTGTCTCCTGACAGTCTCCCGGAGTCCTCTTGCCTTCCAGCCAGGAGGGTCGCAAGAGAATATTCTGTGGCACAGAAGCCCGAGACGGATTTGATGCTGCTTTTTTCACTTCTGCTTCAGCTCTGCTTTACCCCATGATCACCTCATCCGATGAGGGGAATATGGGGTAACCCAAAGCTGATGTTGAAGTAAACCATGGAGTGTAGAAACAGATAGTCGAAAGCGCATGCCTCTTTTGGGCTGCCAAGCTCCTGCTTGGCAGAAGCAGCTTTGGCTGCTTATCTGAAAAGGCCTGCGGCCTTTGTGGCAAGCAGGAGCTTGCCACCCCAGTGTAGGTGCGGCGCCTTGCCGCATGTAAACGTCAAGATGACGTTTGCACATTAGCGATCTCGCTGCTTGAACTCCTTCGCTTCGCTACGAAGTCCAAGGGTAGAGAGCGATCTCGCTGCTTGAACTCCTTCGCTTCGCTACGAAGTCCAAGGGTGATGTGCTGTAAACTCCGAGGGAGTATCCTTCAGGCTATTGCTGTTCTGCTAATCTCCGCGATAGAACAGCCAATGAGGCAAACATATCCACGTATTCAACGATGATATCCGGAGGCACGATTATCTTGTGCGGAGTGAAGTTCCAGATCGCTTTGATCCCGCTGTGCACCATGATATCGGCGATCAATTGGGCGGATTCCGGAGGCACGGTGATGATCCCGATCTGCACTTTTTGCTTGAGCGCCATCGCGGTGAAATCAAGCGCTGAATAAACCGGGGTGCCATGCACTTTGGTGTCGATCAAAGCCGGGTCATTATCAAAAGCGGCAACGATGGATAGCCCGCGTTGGGAAAACTCCTGATAGCCCAGAAGCGCGGAGCCCAGATGTCCCACGCCCACCAGGAAGCTGGAAGAGGTGTCGCTCCAGTTCAAGAGCTCCTCGATGGCCTTTTGCAGTGGGCCAATCTCGTAGCCGGTTTTGCCGGGACTGATCTCAGTGAAAGAGATATCCTTGCGCACCAGGGTTTGATGCACATCGGCAAACACCGAGATCTTGGTGGCGGATACTTCTTTGAGTCCCGCCCGCTTCATTTGCCGAAGTACCTCCAGGTACACCGGCAGGCGTTTGAGGGTAGAAGTGGGGATCTTAACCATAGCGTAAACTCCTTATTCCACGGGGAACGCGTGAATCACACTGCTAATGTTGAAGGTGGAAAGAATCGCGCCCAAAAGCACGGCAAATACTATGAATACTTTGAAATAGTCCTGAGTCTTCAGCATGCTCACCATGTCCGGATTGTGGGATAGATAAGCGCTGGCGGCATAGAACTCTTCACCGATCAAGGTGTAGTCACAAGTTGTGATGAAGAAGGGGATCTGAGTGATGGCATCGGTGGCGGCCACCTGGATGGAACCCATTTGATTACCGGTTTCCGTGAGCAATAGCGCTTCGGCATTGAAGTATCCCATATAGAAGATGGTGGCCACGCGTTCACGCACGGTGATGCCATTCACGCCGGCGCAGAAGGGGAATTGGTCATAACTGACGAAGAAGATATCATTTTGATTGTAGGAATCAGGGCGGCCCATTTCGCTGTAAGAAGTGCTGATAATCTCCTGTGCCAGAGGCAACACCATGTAGTCGCAATGGGGATTGATCAATCGGGTGTCATATTCAGCTGTCTTTTTGGATATCTGCGCCAGGATCATCAAGCTGGCAATCGTGCAAACCTCACCCAGAGAGCCCCAACCCGGAACGAACATCACGGGACGTCCCATCTCAGTGGCTCTGCCAATGGAGTTATCGATTTCTTCCAATCCGGCAATGGGACGGATATAGACTTCTTTGCGCTTGGAGATGTAGATGGCATAAGACAGCAATATCAGCATCAGAAGGGTGGCAAACAGGGTCATCCACTTGGTGGAATCAAACCAGTTTGATATGGGATAAAACCAGCTTTCACCGGCTTCATCGCTATAGATGTCAGAGATCACAAAGGCGGCTTTGCCATCTGTGGCCAAGACCCGATATTGATGGCTGCGCATAGCTTTTTCCCGCCAGGATAGCATGATCTTGCGCCAAGCCTTGTCATCCTTTGCAGTTTCAGCTTCCAGATAGGCCGGATGCGTGGTGATAAAATCCCATTCTGCCTTGAGCATTTCCAGTTCAGCTTGCAGTTCGTCTGATGCTTCAGGACTACCGGCCAGCTCCAGTTCTAATTCGGAAATCCGGGCCTTGCGCTCTTCCATCTCCTTAACAAACTCAGATTGGTACAAAGGAACGTCAAAGTAAAGACCATTTTCAGGATCCGCGGCAATCCCTAACCGTACATCGAAGAGTACGCGTTTGGACACAGGATCGACGCCACTGATGGGCCTGAACACATAGTCTTCATAAGCTACCATGTTGTCATAGGTTCTGGTGAGGGCATTGGAGCGAGCGCCGGAGCTGAACTCGAAATCAAGGCGGGACATTGTGAGCACATCAAAATACAGCTTGCTGATATCCACTGAGTTCACATATGTGGCCTGCGCTTGGAACCTTTTGAAATAATCGTTATACACCACGTCCTGGCTAACTACTTCACTCTCGAAATCCCTATTTTTCAGGAGCTTAACGCTGATCTCAGCATGCAGATGCCGGATATCGCGATGCGCGGGCGGGAGATTGAGCTCGATCATTTTATCCACATAGTTCTCAATCACTTCGCCCACCAGAGTGCCATCCTTGGTAGTGAACACGAACTTCAGTTTATCTACTGTGTAGTTCTCGTTTTCGGAAATCTCATAGTTGATCTTCAGCTTCTTGTGAGCCCGATTCTTATACTCGGCCAAGGTGATGTATGCCAAGGGTTTGCCAAAGGAGACCAGGATGTTGTCGCCTTTGTCATTAGCTTTGTCCATCACGCTGAAAGCGGGGATTTCAGGAAGCTGTTGAGAGTTGAGCACTCTAAAGCTTCTGGCCGCCACAAAAGCTGTTGACCACTGTAATCACTATAGCCCAAACTACCTGATAGGAGTTCAGATCCAGATTATTGGCAGCGAAGTCTTCACTATGGTAGTATACGGCATTGGCAGACATATTAGGGATTTCAAAGAGGGGGATGCTGCCGGTGGGAAGCTGATTCAGACTTGCAAGGTCCAATCCGGCTTTGGGTGCTAACCAGGCTTGCCAGACCGCAATATCAGATGATCCGGTGGGACGAATCCACTCGAAGTTGAAGCTGCCTTTGTCCTGAATATAAGCGGCATGAGCAATCGCGGTAGGGCTGGAGGATTATCCACAGGAATCGCGCTTTGGATGGCCGAACCGGGCAAGACCTGCCCGCGTTCATTCACTGCGGCCACACTATAGTAGTAGCGCACGCCTTCCATGGGAATGGCATAGATGCCATCTGTCTGCACCAGTCGCAATCCCGTCATCATCTGATCATTATAGTTTATGGCTCGTGATTTGCGATGCAGGCGCGTCCCTGGTCATCGCCAGCAGGCTGTAGGAATCCAGCACCGAACTCAGGATATCAGGCTGGATGGGAAACTTCTGATACAAAGGACTATCAGGCGCCTGGCCTTTTTCCTTGCGCAGTTTCATGGGCGAGGTTTCAAATTCGATCAGGGGTTGATCGCCGGTATCATAGTAGTATAAATATGGACAGACCCCATTTTGGTTGTACTTCCAGATGAGTCAAAAGAAACAGTGAGTCCGGGCTTACGCCACGGTAAATATTGTACTTAATGATGCGGTGTCTTTGGGTAGCGGCTTCCATTTTAAGATGATGCCACTGCCATCGTCGCCCGGCATGTCGTATGCAGTAAAATCAGTGATCACCGCTTCATTGTTGATAGCGCAAAAGAGGCCCGGGATGCCCAGAACCAGGATCAGGATAATAGTTAAAAGAGCTTTTTTCATTTCTTCCCCATTTACAAAGGGTAAATTGCCGTTTGGGATCAGCCCCGAAAAACCAGGTCGATAAAGAAGTTCCTGGCGTAAGGATGCTCCCTACGCCAGGAAAGGTTTTATCTTACTTGATTAAGCCAAATACATCGTTGACCAGGAACTGAATCCGTCCGATCAACAGTGAGATACGGGCCATCACGGTGAGTCCGAAGGAAGCACCGAAGCCGATCATCATATACCACTTGCCCACATTCACAAACTTCCCGTAAATGCCACTGTGGGCTTTGGAGAAGAAGAAATAGAGCAATACGGCTACCGTTCCCAAAGGATCAGGAAGAGATTGAAGGTCTCGATGGGAACCATGGCCTGACGCATCTGCACCAGAATACTGGCGTGCATACCCATTGGCACACCCGCACCCACCATTATCATGCTAAAAGCGATGAAATAGCGCGAAAGCCAGGAAAGGCTGCGGGAGAAGCGGAACAAGAGCAAGAAACCCATGATCGCGGGGATGATCAGGATAAAGTCATGCTTGATCACAATCGCCTGATACACGTAGGGGATGAACACACGTTCATAGGTAAACACCAGACCATAGCCCAGTGATATTCCCACCAGCAGCTGTTCCGCTGCCTGGTAGAAGGGGTTGTCTTTGTATAGGAAGGAGAAAATGCACAGCGTGAAAAAGGCTCCCACCAGATTGCTAAACAATTCGAAACTCATTTTATCCTCCTCTTAGTCTTTTGCGCCACGGGCTTTCTGGATGAAGTAACCCACGTTACCCATGATGATAAAGACGATAATCATGATGTGGGCTACGCTTTGGGCGTTCATACCAATGCGGGCAACCTTGAACTTATACAGCGTGTTGCGGGTAAGCTGATTCAGCTCACGGAAGAGGACTTCACCCATCTGATCCCGCATGTCCGGTGTGATCTGAGTAACGTCGATCACGGCCAGGCCTTCTTCATCGCTACGCAAGCTATTGAGCAGCGTGAGATGCTCCGGATACTTAGCGGTGAAAGCGGCGTATTGATCCGCGGTGAACTTCGCTTTGGTTTGCGTGGTGATCTTGGATAAAGCCAGGCTGGATTCATCGTTCAGGATCTCACGACCGAAGGGACGTCCCGGCAATATCTTGTTGCCGCCTTCATCCACAGTGATGCTGTAATCAATCATCGGATCACGATAGGCGGCAAAGATATCCACCAACTTTTCATACTCAGCAGCACCCTTGAGCCCGGAGAGCATTCCGATCAACTGACCGGATTGCAGGTAGGGATAGAGGTCCGCAGCCATCACGGCGGTGACGCCCACAGCCACATTCAGGCCAAATTTGGACGAGCGTAAGTAACCCAGCTCATACCGGCCACTGAGCCTGAAAACTCTACCACGAGGTTCATTTCGCTGTAGTTATTGATGCCCTTCATGATGGGCAGGTTTTCCAGCTTGCGTCCTTCAGCATCGGTATTCATGGTGTTGGCGATATTGTCGCCCATACCCAGGATCATAGCGAAGGCTTGGGGCTTGTAACCGAAGTTACAATAGTGAACGCCGCTTTGAATGTCCGGAAACTCTTCTTTCACGGTATTGATGGCAAACTCAATGATGGGCGCTCCGGCAGGAGACCAGGTGAGGGCAAAGACCTTTACGTTGCGCTCAAAAGCGTGACGCAGGATTGCCACTTCCATGGGAAACAGCTCCGGCATCGTTGCCGCATCATGATAGAAGCTCATCAGGATAGCGCGATCTTCACGCCCGGCAAAAGCTATCGATCATCTGATACAGATTTTCGGTAGGCGGAGTGGTCACGTTATCGGAATCATAAGGAATCATCAGGGAATGATAATCGCCAGGGCTACTACGATGTAGATCCAGCGCCGATCCAGCTTTTGCATTCTTTCGAATAAGTTCATTTCAGCTCTCCTTTATCAATCACCGCCGCCCAGATATGAGCGTTCGATTCCCAGCAAGATTTTCAGTGAAGTGGCCACAGAGCCCAAACCCACGCCCAGCGCGATCCCGCGTTTGGAAGCAAGGTTCGGAACGTCCAGAATCCATTGCGAAATGGCAGGCATGTGGCGAGAGATTCTCACTCCCAATGGCACTTGGGCCAACATCACCACGATGGCCGCCACGAGTAGCACCGTAGCTTCAGGGCTACGGGCACGGAAGGCTTTGTAAGCTGCGGAAGCCATATAGAAGGCCAGAAGCGAGAACATTGTGGCGCTCATCGGCATCTGCATGTTTTCAAACATCCACATCAGCACGCTTCCCTTCTGGGTACCGCCAATGAAGCCGGCCAAAGCGGTCACGATGAAACCGGCAAAGAAGAGATAGCTATATTGCCATTTGGGGGCTCTGCGCTTGATCTTATTTGAGTGCATCATGGAAAGCGAAATCACTCCCAGGAACATAGCAAAGCCTGATGCCGCATAGATCCAGGGCAGATAGAATTGATTGTAGAATACTTCCTGGATCAGATAGTGGGGGCTGAAGGCCCAAGCCACGAATATCAGTCCGCCCAGGATCACGATTAGTAATGGTATTGTTTTCTTCATTGAAAACCTCGTTTATTTCTCTGGTAACAGAAGGGTTAAGCCAGTAATCTCAAACGTGGCAAGGATAGCTCCCAACAGCACGATACTGGTGATCAAAAACTTGAAATAATCCTGTGCTTTCAGGTTGCCCAGAAGCATAGGTTCACGATTCAAATAGGCACTGGCTGCGTATAGTTCTTCACCGATCAGGGTATATTGGCAGGTCGTGATGAAAAATGGGATCTGGGTCACAGCATCGGTACCGGCAATCTGCACGGCTCCCACAGCGTTTCCGGTTTCCGTCATCAACAGCGCTTCTGCCGCAAAGAATCCCATGAAGAAGTTTGTGGCCATGCGTTCGCGGATCATGATTCCATTCACACCGGCAACGTAAGCAAACTGCACATTGGTGAGATAGAACACATTGTTGCGATCATAAGTATCCGGACGTCCCACGGAATAGTGAGCTTCCCGCACGATTTCCTGCGCGATGGGCATCACCATATAGTCATAACAGGCACGATCAGCTTCGTATCATACTCAGCGGCCTTCCGCGCCACCAAGCTCAGGATTCCCATGGAAGCGATCGTCGCCACGTCGGAAAGTGAGCCGTTACCCATGCAATAGAGCATCGGACGCCCCATCTCTGTGGCGCGACCAATGGCATTATCGATTTCCTGAAGTCCGGCAATGGGACGGATGTAAAGGCTTTTCCCGCGCTTGGCCAGATTGATGAAGACCACCACGATCAATAGGAAGAGCAGAGTGGCAAAGAGCGTTACCCATTTATTGGTATCAAATACATTCGAGATGGGCAGCATGTAGGTAAATTTGCCATCCACCATCTCCGGCTCAGACTCCACAAAGAGTCCTCTGGCATCGGTTTTTACTACCTTGAAGGCCTGTCTGCGAGTGTAATCATCAAAGGCTCTCAGCACTTCTTTGAGCCTGCCGCGATTGCTGGAGGCATTCATGGCATGCATCACCACGTCGCTATTATGCGCGTTGATGATGGCTTGCTGACGAGCAATCTGGGTTTCCAAAGCGGCGATCTCTTCAGGATCGGTAGCTTCAGCTTTCAATGCCGTCAGTTCACTGATCTTGGTCTCAGCGTCCTTGATGGCCTTGCTGTGCAGATCCTGCGCGTGGCCTTTGAACAAAGAGGTGCTTACCAGCACTTCGTTATCATCGTCCCACACAAAATCCACGATGGGAGACATCAAGGCACGTGGCGCTTTGGGATCACCGGGCAACAGCTTGCGGCTTTTGCGCTCACCGGTGTTCATGCGGAAGATCATGGAATCACCTTCAGCATACGCGATGCCATGCACCAGCTTTTGGCTCATGCTGGGATAAGGAATGCTCACATCAAGCGAGTTATCAAAAGAAGTGTTCCGCATCACCTGACGCCAGGCCGGAGAATGCATCAGCTTGCGGTAAACCACGTTGTATATTCTGGAAACGTCACGCCCATTGCGATACAGAGCTTTTCCGGGAATCAGCGAGAGCATATCGGGATCATAAATGAGGTCTTGCTCAATCGCGTAATCAGCGGGAATCTCAGGTTCACCTTCCATGGTGATGCGCACTTTCATGCCTTTCTTAAAATCATAGCCCTTGGGCAGATTCAGCACAATGATGTCATCCTGATAAAACTCTTTGATTTTGCCAATCAATTCACCAGATTCAGGATCGGTAAACTCGAACCAGATGTTCTTCACGGTCTGGTTCACAGTTTGGTTTTGCTGATAGTTGACCCTGAGCTTGGTGTTTTCGCTGTTCATCATTGCGGTTTTCACCACGAAGATGATGGGATGGTCCCAGACCACAGTGAGGCGATCCCCCTTGTCGTTTGGTTTATCTTCCACCCAGTAATCCGTAATGGGCGGCAAAGCATCGCTATTCAATACGCGGGGCGCAGATAGCGGAGAAAGCGAAGAGGCTCCGTAATAATCTGTTAGTTCCAGCACAAAGCGGGCATTTGCATAGCTCTGAACCGCTTCCCCTACCGGAACAATGGTGTAATTCGGGAGTGAGCCACCGCCCACCTGACCGCTGGCAATTAAGCGAGCCTGCTGTTTCACAGTTTCAGCATCTTGGCGAACTGATTCCCACACTTCGTCCGACATCGCGGCTACTTGCAGGATATTGTATTGCACCAAAGCGTCTTTATACAAAGGGTATTCCCACTCAAAGCGCAGTTCCTGCAAATCTTCCAGTACCACACTGTGCAGAGCCGGAGATGGATCCGGAGCGTTTGGCACCGGGATACCGGATTTGACTTCGGTGGCAGGTAGCAGTCTGCCTCGTTCATCTTTGGCTACCACGGCATAGTAGTATTCCACCCCGGGTTTCAATCCTGCCAAAAGAGTCTGCTGGTTATCCTTCAAACCGGCATAGATGACCGGTTCTTCGGCTTCGGGATCCTCGACCACTTCTTTGCTTTTGAAGTAAAAATCCTTCCGTTTGGCCAGTGATATCACCTGAAACTTTTCCAGCAAATCAGCAGTAAACTTGAAATCCCTGGGAGGTTTCTCAAAAAGAATGCCATCATCGGGCTGCCCTTTTCTCGCTTCAGCTTGCGGGGGTGGCTGACATCCGATATCTCACTGTAAGAATTGTCGTAATAATACATTACATCAGAAGCCACACCGCTTTTGGGGTTCACCTGAATGTAATCCATGAAAAACAATTGATCCGGACTCACACCGCGATACACCCTGTATTCGATGATCCGCTTGCTGCGATCCAAAGGCTTCCAGGACAAGACCAATCCGCTGCCATCATCGGCAGGATTGTCACTTACCTGGAAATCTCTAACTGTGTTTTCGTTTCCGTTCTCTTGCTGCTGAGCCACTATCACCGTTACACTTACGATAAGCGCTAAGAGCAGGAGAAGGATAAGGCGACGTCTGTCCAACCTCATACGCTTCACTCCTATATATACATTGCTATTTTACAGTATTCCTCATCTGTTCACACGCTCAGAAATGCCCTATTATGTCAAATACTTTTTTGGGGAGGGGGGAGTTTTCAGGTTTTGAGGTTTTCCGGTTTTCAAGTTTTCAGATTGTCGGCAGTTCGGAGGAGTGTTGCATGCAACAGGACTAAGGACACTCTATCGCATAGCCCTCTGGAATATTCCGGGTTTACCTCATGTTCTCCTCATCACTAGAGGGGATCATAAGGTAACAAACAGATAGAAGTGAGTGATGCCATTGCGGATAAAGGAGACGAGACAGGAAGGATGCGACGCATGAGTTCCGCGACAACTCGTAACCTGAAAACTTGAAAACCTCAAAACCCAAAAACGAAAACCCGGGCTGTGACACCCGGGTTTCTTTCCCATTGCCCTAATCATATAAGCTCTTACATCTATATTTAGCCCTTTGTAACAACCTCAGGCTCAGATGCCTGAGGCCCCGCCTGCAGATCCGACATTTGGCCAGTGGGTCGTGCTTGCCTAGGGCACGAACCCACGCCAACAGTCCTTTTGCCTACATCCCACATTCGTCTGCCATCTACGAAACATACCCTATAGCCTACAGATCCCACAGCCTTCCGCGTTATCCTGCCTGATCCGGCCTAAAGACCCGGCATTGTCTTCCGATCGCCCTTAGCCCCTTCCAGTTTGCCCGATTGCTCAGCCGATTCTTTGTTGCCTATTGCCTACAGCCAACATGCAAATGCCTGCCAAGCATGCCAATATCAAACGCAGGATTCATGCCATTGTTCCAATTCATCCTAATAGCTTGCGATATAGAGATATAGGCCAGATATACAAAAAGCCGGCTGTGGTGATTTTTAC
>JAJOKA010000006.1 GCA_021206555.1 Candidatus Cloacimonadota bacterium
CTGCCGGGATACGCGCCGGGGCCGACGCAGAATCCGCTCGGCCCCGAAACGCTCCCCGCCGCCAAGCCTGCCGAAAAGGAGCCGGTGTGATGGACCTCACCGTCATCTGGGCCTTCATCATCGCCTTTGCCATCTCAGCTCTCTTTTATGTAATGCGCTTCCTGCTGGTGCTCTTGCCTTTGCCTTTGGTGCGCGTGTTTCAATACTTCAGTTTCGAGCATCATTGGCGAACTTCATGAAGGGCGTGCTGGATATCAAGGATCTGCTCTTCTTCGTAGCCGTGATAGTCATCTTTGCGTCCTGGCAGAGTTTAACCTCCAAAGTAAAAACATGATGCAGGAGCGCTAAAGATGAAGAAGACATACGGAATCCTAAGTTCACTCACCGTCAAGATCGGGATCGTGGTGGCTCTGCTCTTGATCGTGGCTATCTGAATCTGCGAGTGGATCTTTCCTCCCAAAAGGCTTACAGCTTGAGCCCGGTCAGCAAAGACGCGATGCGCTCTCTGGAAGACGTGATGGTGGTCAAGGTGCTGGCATCTCCTGAGCTTCCGGCTGAGCTGAACTCCCTGAATCGCTATTTGCAAGACCTTTTGAGTGAATATCAGATCGCCGGACGGGGCAAGTTTCGCTATGAGTTTGTGCGCAATCTGAGCCGGGAAGAACTCTTTGGTCAAGCTCACCAGAATGGCATCCGGGTAATGCGCTTTCAGCTCTATGAAAAGGATCAGATGGTTAGCAAAGAGCTGATCTTTGGTGTGATCTTCGAATATCAGGGCCGGGTGGAATCCATCAGTCTTTTGCCCAGGATGGAAGCCAAGCTGGAGTATGAACTCACCAAGCGGATCCAAAGCCTGGCGCAACGCTCTCTTCCGGTGGTGGCTGTGTTTCGGGACAGCACCTATTACGACTTTCCCACCAGGTATTTTGAGCAAAATCTGGCCGCTAATTTCAAGGTGATTGATGCTGATCTGTCCCGTCCCATCAGTGGCATTGACGCTTTGCTCTTCACCGGAACTGCCCGTAGTGTGCCGGATCAACAGCTCTATCATCTGGATCAATATCTGATGCAGGGTGGCCGCATCGTGTTTTTGCAGGATCGCGTGGATACAGACGGGATTAGCATTTTTGCTTTGGACACCAATGTGATCGAGATGCTGGAACACTATGGCTATGTGCTTTCCCGCGATGTGGTGCTGGATATCTTTTGTGACCAACGTCAGACCGGTTTGGGCGTGATGGCCAATTATCCGATGTATCCCATCCTGCGCGGCAGTGATCATCCCATCACTCAAACATCGATAACACCATCCTCTTTCTGGCCAGTGGCATCAGCTTCAGTGGCAGACAGGGCGTGTCGTTTGAGCCCATTCTGCAATCCTCGATCTACTCCGGCTGGATGAAATATCCCGAATACGAAGTACGCAAAGAGCTCTTTTATGATACGAACGCGGCAGACTTCACTGCCGGCTCGATCACCACAGGAGCAGTGCTGAAAGGGCAATTTACCAGCTTCTTCACCGATACGGAGCTGGCAATTGAGGATCCGAACTTCGTGGCCAAATCCCCGGACTTGCAGATGGTGCTGTTTGGGGACAAGGAACTGGTGATTGATCCTGATAAAGAAATCTTTAACGACCGCTCATACATCATTTTTAACGCTCTGGACTATCTGAGCGGGCGCGACAGCATGATCCATATCCGCTCGCGTCACCTCAGCTCATCCTCGCTATCCGTGCCACGTTTCATGCGGTAAATTAGGCATTGAGTGGGGCGATATGTCCAAGATCGAAGACAATATCAAGCTGGCCACCAAGGTCATCGCGATTGCCTTGCCGGCCCTAATTTTGATCATCGGTGGGCTGATTGCCGCGCTCAGACGAAAATCCCGCATCAGGTATCGCTATGAATAAGAAAAAAACGCATTATCCCGGCCGCTATCCTGGCCCTGCTCCTGATTACCTTTCTGATTCTAAGGCTAAACCGGCCTGAGGAAAAGACCCGTCCGCTCTTTGGCCTGAACCCGCAAAAGGTGGATAAGATCGAGATCTGGGAGGGGGAAGACCGGGTGGATATGGCCATGGTTGAAGGCATCTGGAAGATCAGCGAACCGGTGGTCTGGAATGCAGATTCCACCAAGGTTGCCGGTTTCTTCGAGGATGTGCTTGCTGCGCGGTATGCCACCACGCCCATGAGCCTGGGCCCGGACGCCCCCAATCGCTATAACTTGCAGGAGGATAGCGCCATGCATGTGCGCGTGAGCTCCGGCAATAAGAGTGTGCATTTGCTCTTCAGCAATATGGGCAATCCCTGGGATTATTTCCGCTTTGCCGGAGATGATAATGTGTATCAGGTAAAGTCCAAAGTGGTGCAACGCTATCAGCCTTTAATGCTTACCTGGCGCTCTCCCATCGTCTTGCAGTATTTTGAGGAAGACCTGGCCTCAATTCGGGCCAAACATGCCGATAATGACTACACCCTCACGCGTGACGGTTCACGCTGGGTGTATCAGGATGCCAGACAGACCTTTGATGTTTACTTCGACAACTTTGCCCTGATCAAGATCATCAGCATCTTGCAGAATATGCGCACCTATGTCTTTGCCGATGGTAGAGAGGAGCATTTTACCGAAGCCTTCAAGACTCCTGAACTGGAAGTGTGGATTACCGATACAGAAGCAAAAACCCGCAAATTGAGCTTTGTGAAAGTGGACAATGAACGCTATATGCTGATGGTGGATGATGATCCCCATGTGCTGTATCAGATGGGCTTTGACACCGTGTTTCGCTTTATGCGCAATCCTGAGATTTTTAAGCGAGTATCGGGATGATCGAGATCCTGAAAACCAAGTCCCTCAGCCCGGAACTATATGAGCAAATCATGCACGTGTGGCAAGAGACGGGAATCACCAATCCCGCTCGCGCGGATAGCCTGGAGGCCATCCGGCACAGCCTGGATCACACCGGCACCATCCTGTATGGAACCTTGGATGGCAAGCCGGTTGCCGCTTTGTGGGTGAACCACGATTATCGCAGATTGTACATCCATCACATGGCGGTACTCCCCGAGTATCAGAATCAAGGCATCGGACGGGCGCTAATGACCGAAGCCTTAAAGATTGCCAAAGAAACCGGATATCAGGCCAAGCTGGAAGTGCATAAAGACAATCCTTCAGCGAGAAAGCTCTACAGCAGCATGGGTTTGCTGATCTGGATGGCTATATCACGATGATCAAGCGAGAACTCTGATGCCCTCCGTGTCCATCATCGGTGCCGGATTGGCAGGCTGCGAAGCCGCGTTGCAACTGGCAGATTCCGGCTACCAGATAGAGCTCTACGAGATGCGTCCCGGGGTGCAGACTCCGGCACATCAGACAGCTGATCTGGCAGAGCTGGTTTGCAGCAACAGCCTCAAATCCACTCGTCAGGACACCGGTTCCGGACTCCTGAAAGCGGAGCTTAAGCTGCTGGGCTGCAAGCTTCTGGATATTGCGGAAGCTTGCGCGGTGGCTGCCGGACACGCCCTCGCTGTGGATAGACAACTATTTGCTCAAAGGGTCACCACTGCTGTCACCGAGCATCCGAAGATCACTCTGATCAGAGAAGAACGTAGCAGCTTTCCGGAAGGCCCCCTGATCCTGGCCACCGGACCGCTCACCTCTGAGGCCATGATGCAGGCTCTATCCGAGCTCCTGGGCGAGAAACACCTCTTTTTCTTTGATGCCATCGCTCCCATCCTGGACGCGGACAGCATTGATTATGACATCGTCTATGCCAAAGCCCGTTACGACAAAGGCGAACCGGATTATCTGAATTGCGCCTTTGACCGCGAGCAGTACTACGAGTTTGTAGAAGCTCTGATCAGTGGCGAGAAGCATGAAGCTCACGAATTTGAGAATGCCTTTTTCAGCGGTGAGAAGTTCAATTTCTATGAAAACTGCATGCCCATCGAAGAGCTGGCCAGAAGAGGTAAAGACACCTTGCGCCATGGTGTGATGCGTCCGATGGGTCTGGAACTGCCCCAAACGGGGAAGAAGGCCTTTGCCGTGCTGCAACTCAGAGCAGAAAACGCGGATCGCACCGCCTTCAATCTGGTGGGTTGCCAGACCATGCTGCGCTATCCGGAGCAGAAGCGCATCTTTCGCTTGATCCCGGGATTGGCCAATGCCAGCTTCCTGCGCTTTTGGCTCGATCCACCGTAACGCGTATCTGAATACTCCGGATCTGGTGATGCCGAATCTGGAGCTCAAAGCGCGTTCGCAAACCTGGGTGGCAGGACAATTGAGTGGAGTGGAAGGCTATGTGGAGTGCATCGCTTCAGGTCTTGTCACTGCCCGTCTGGTGGCTGATTCCATGACCCTGCTTCCGCCTGAGACCATATTGGGACAGCTGTGGCGACGCCTGATCTTAGAGCCGGATAAACGCGGATTCCAACCGGTGAACGCAAACTTCGGCCTCTTGCCGGCTTTGGCAAATCCCCCACGCGATAAGAAACTGAAAAAAGAACTGCTGAGCCAGCGAGCGCTGGATGCTTTGCATGCCTGGTTGGAGTAGAGTTTCACGCAGATTAGCGCAGATAAAAGGCGCAGATGAACGCAGATTTGATTTAGGTTGCACGCGGATTACGCGAGTTTGATGGAAACTGATCCCCATGATCTTTGTGATCTACATGATTTTGATGGACACTTGACCTGACTGATCAAACTGATGTAACAGACCAGCTCTTTCCTTCTTTTTTTCTGTGTTGGATAATCTTTTCTCTTTGCGTCCTCTTTTCTTCTTTCCTCTTTGTGTTATCAGCACGCGGATTACGCGGATCGCGCGGATTCGTCTGTCCACAGATTGACACGAATTCAGGTTACAGGTATTAGGGCTGACAAGCTCCTGCTTGGCAGAAGCAGCGCGAGCTGCTTCCTAACCACTAACCACTAACCACTAACCACTAATCACTCTTTGCATCCTCTTTTCTCTTTCCTCTTTGTTAAAATCTTTGTTTCGTAGCATCGGGAAGCTACGGTAGGAGAATCTAATCCATTCTCAATTGTCAATCGTCCATTGTCAATTATACTTGACTCATTTTGCCTATCTCTGCAGGGTGGTTATCATCACGAAATTGGTTCACGAAACCATCAACGTTAGGAGAGATTATGTCAAAATTGATATCCGTCTGCGGAATAGACTGTCAGGCTTGCGAGTGTCGCGATGCCTATCTGGCCAATAATGAAGAGCGCAAGGCAGACATCGCCGAGCGCTGGAGCAAGACCTATAACAGCCCCATTTCTGCCCAGGACATCGCCTGCGAAGGCTGTATGGAAGGCGAAGTGCACTTTTCCTGGTGTGGCAAATGCCCGATCCGCGCTTGCGCCGTGGGCAAAGGCTATCAATCCTGCGCGGAATGCGCAGATTTCCCTTGCGAAACCAATAGCTGGCTCTATGAACAGGTGCCGGCTGCCAAAGCGACCATCGAAGCTCATCGCTAGGAGTTACCATGAAATGCCTCAAAGTCTTTGTTTTGCTTACCCTCTTGTTGCCGAGCTTGCTATCAGCCCGTATCTTTGCCCGTTGGCACACCTCCATGGGCAGCTTCACGGCCCAACTCTACGATGAGATCGTGCCCATCACAGCCAATAACTTCAAAGACTTAGCCAATAGCGGCTTTTACAACAATCTCATCTTTCACCGCGTGATCGATGGCTTTGTGATTCAGGATGGCTGTCCCAATGGCACCGGCACCGGTGGCCCGGGTTACACCATTCAGGATGAATTTAGCCCCTTGCTCAATCACAATGAAGCCGGCATCCTGGCCATGGCCAGAACTTCCGCCCCCAATAGCGCGGGAAGTCAATACTACTTCACTTTTGGCACCAACCCCGCATCTGAACGGAAATTATGCCGTCTTTGGCAAGGTGATCGAAGGCCTGGAATATGTGTTGGGCATCGGCTCTGTGCCCACCGGGGCCAATGATCGTCCCATTATCCCGGTGGATATCTACCAGGTGCGCATGCTGGATCTCACTGTGGGAGAGCTGTTTCCCGCTACTGACGAGCCTTTACCGCTGGCATCCAATCAGAATCAGATGTTCATCGTTGAGGCCTATACCGACGCGGCCGAGCTTAGCTTTGATTGGTATGTGAACGACGAACTGCAGACCGAGAGCAGCTTCATCTTCGAAACGTCCTTTGCTACAGGTGGTGAACACAGCGTGCGTTGCCACATCGCGTCCAGTGACAGCATCGCTTTTGATGCCAATTGGACTGTGCAAGTGAGCAGCAGCACGAACGATGCCACAGCTCCGCAATTGATCTCGCTAAAACACCGCTCCCAATCCCTTTTCCCAAAAGCCTGGAGCTGTCTTTAACACCATGAAAGAAGCATCTCCACTCAAGATCGAAGTGTTTAATCTCAAAGGTCAACTCGTGACCACTTTGCTGGATGACTATAAAAATGCCGGTTCCTGGAGCCTGAGCTGGAATGGTAGGGATGCCAAAGGCATGCTTTGCCCCGCCGGAGTGTATGTGCTGAAGTTTTCAGGAGCGCAAGGCACGCAGTATCGAAAGGTTAGTAAGAAATAGCTTGCTGCGCAACGAGATGGGCACTTCGCGCGAAATGGGTGCCTGCGCAACGAGATGGACACTTTGGAGTTATTGCCGCTTTATTTGCTCGATAAGCCGATCAGTTATGAAGCTATCGCTCAGTTCCGGATAGCCATCGATCTTAGGGCGGCAATGACTTCAAACAGCGGGATCTCATCTACCTGCTGATTGAAGTCGAAAGCGCCCAAAATCCCCGGCTTCGCTACGAAGTTTAGAGTTCAGTGTCATTGGTTTGACTTCCGGTAATTGGGGTAGCGCTTACAACTCCAATGGTGGCTCCTAACACCTGACACCTGACATACGGTCATGATACGGTGATGATACGGTGATTTTCATGACCGTATCATCACCGTATCATCACGATAATCCAATGTGCAAGGCTAAGGCGGGAAAAAACAGATTGACAAAAAACGCCACATCTGATCCCTAATACCAGATTAACAATAAAGGATAAAGAATGGCGCGGCTTTTTAGCAAGGACTATCACGAACTCTCAAACAGCTGGTACTTCAATCACGCGGTGATTCCTCTGGACAAAGATGATCTTTGGTATTGGCTGGCAGCCGATGAAGCCGGCCGGTATCAGATGCGCTTTTTCCCCTCGCAGGATAAGACAGAGTACTTCAGCGAGTGGGTGGAAGTGCTCTATGATCCCATCGAAGAGAAGATCCTGCGCCACCGCTGTGCCGAATGTAAGCATGATGACAGCTGCCGCCATTATCTGTCCCTCTTGCGCTATGCTTACCTCAATCTTTCCACGGATGTTTTCATCGAAGAAGCCCTGCAAACCTGTGATGGAGATGCTCTCAGGGGCAATCCCCGCTGGCTGGATCTGGCGCATGATGCCCGCCTGAGCGTGGAAGGGATCTACGATCCCAATACGGACAAAATCCGCTTTTACCACACGGCATTTCAGGATCTTGACGTTCCCGCGTTGATCCACCTGATCAAGGGGCAGAAGATCGAGGATGAAGGCTTAAGGGCAAACTACCTGGTTTTGGACGATTATGAGTTGCAGCTTTTTAGTTTCTTGAGTGAACACCGGGCCGCGTACAGTGCCAAAGGCTCCTTTTGGTCTATCTACAAAAAGGACTTCCCGGCAGCTTTGGCCTTGATGGAGCACCTGGATGGCCGGATCGAGATTCGTGAGACCGGTGAGCTTTTGACTTTCGCGAGCACCAAATATCCTCTGGCTCTGCGCATCGAACGTGCCGGCAAAGAAGCCT
Organism: Candidatus Cloacimonadota bacterium; assembly: GCA_021206555.1. Classification (GTDB taxonomy): domain Bacteria; phylum Cloacimonadota; class Cloacimonadia; order Cloacimonadales; family Cloacimonadaceae; genus UBA5456. The sequence goes on from JAJOKA010000006.1 coordinate 7,819, forward strand.
ATGCCCTCTCCGCCGTCCTGGTGGATGAACTTTCCACCTGGTATGCCGGCTATCCCAGCTGGCTGTTTTTCCGCAACAAGGTGCACAAGGTCTATCTGCCCTTCAAAGATGATGTGGTAAACAGGTTATTTTCACAAGATATGCTTTTGAGCGCAAGGACTTGGTGTATTATCGCAGCATCGTGCACGCGGAGCTCTTGCGCAAGGATATCTATCTGGATTTTGACAGCGGGATCGAGCTTCCTTTGATCATTGATACCATGCCAAAATGCCGGATTCAGATCAAGAGTTTGGGAGACAAAATCCTGGTCGAAGGCTTTTTGGTCTATGAAGATAGCTTCGAGATTCCGCTCTCCGTTTTGCGCTTTGGCAAGGCTCTGGTTTATAGCGGATATCAGTCTGCGGGTGGGGAAGGGAAAGCCTGGTTTTATCTGCCGCATCAGATATCCAGTCGCGTGAAAAACCTGCTGGACGCTCTGCCTTTGGTGGAGCTGAATATGTGGGAACAGCACGCGCAACTGGTATTTCCCCAAAGCTCCTTTGAAGCTTTGCAAAAGGCCATCTTTGAGCTGGATGAGGACTCTTGGGAGGTCTCCATCGCCGAAGAGCTGAGCCGGCAGTTTATTACTAAAATTCCCTTGGAAGTGGATATACAGGCAGTTCGATCCGATGAGATCGATTGGTTTAACTATCAGATCAGCTATAGCTACCGCGATCTGCGCTTTACCCATGAAGAGCTGAAGAAATACTTCCGTTCTGATGAACAACTCCTGCACACGGTGGATGGCCGCATCTATTTCATCAGCAATCCGCAGATCTTTGCGGAGATGGAGAAGCTGATCAACCACAGTGAGGAACTGGGCGATAGCGTCTATCGGGCTCGGGTGATGAGTCTGCCCTATTATCAAAGGCTGCGCCAGGAAAATCCCGCCTTCAGGATGCAGGGGGATGAGTATCTGGAAAATATGTTTCGAGACCTCAAACAGCGGCATTTGGAACGCAAGGTCGAGCTCCCCTACTTCTTGCAGGCCATCCTGAGGGGATATCAAAAGGATGGCGTGGCCTGGATCGCGATGCTGGCCCATTACCATCTGAACGGGATTCTGGCCGATGAAATGGGACTGGGCAAGACCATTCAAGCGCTCACCATGATCCTGAACGCGCCGGAAGACAGCACCAGCATGGTGATTTGTCCCAAAACCCTGCTCTATAACTGGGCTGCGGAGATCGAGAAGTTTCACACCAATATCCCCTACGCCATCGTGGAAGGCAACAAAGCTGAGCGCCATGCCCTGCTCAGCAGCCCCAATATCCGGCTCTATATCATCAGCTATTCCATGGTCTTGAGCGACCTAGCCACGCTCAAAGATATGAACTTCGAGTGGATCGTTCTGGATGAGGCACAAAACATCAAGAATGTGTCTGCTCAACGCACTTCTGCCATCAAAAAGCTGAGTTCAAGACACCGTCTGGCGCTCTCAGGAACACCCATCGAAAACCGGATTACCGAGCTGTGGAGCATCATGGATTTCCTGATGCCGGGCTATCTGGGCAGTCTCAAACGCTTTAAGAACCAATATCTGAGCCCGGATGACGAAAGGGAAGCGCAAAAGACTCTGCATCGCGCGGTTTCGCCTTTCCTCTTGCGCAGAGTCAAAAAAGAAGTGTTGATGGAACTGCCGGACAAGCAGGAGCAGGTTTCCTGGTGCAAAATGAGCCCCATCCAGGAAAAGCTCTATATGCAGATCATCGATACCGTGCAAAAGAAGCTGCTGCCCCAGAGCTCGGAACAGATGAGCTATGTGCATATTCTGGCAGCGCTTACCAAGCTGCGTCAGGTCTGCAACCATCCGCATCTGGCCAATAAAGATATCCTGCCGGAATTGGAGCTATCCTCAAAGCTGGAGATGCTGGTGGAACTGGTGCAGGATTCCATCGCCGGTGGTCACAAAGTGCTGGTCTTCTCGCAATTTGTGCAGATGCTGGGAGTGATGAAGCGGGTCTTCGACGCCTGGATATCCCTTATAGCTATCTGGATGGGCACACCAAGGATCGGCAGGCGCAGATCAACGAGTTTGAGAGTAACGAAAATATCCGTCTTTTCCTGATCAGCCTGAAAACAGGAGGCACAGGATTGAATCTGACTGCCGCTGATACCGTAATCCTCTATGATCCGTGGTGGAATCCCATGGTGGAAAATCAGGCTATCGACCGCACGCACAGGCTGGGGCAAACCCGCAAAGTTCAGGTTTTTTCGCTTGATCACCAAAAAACACGGTGGAAGAGAAGATCCTGGGCCTGCAAAAGAGCAAGATCGATATCTTCAACGAAGTGATCGAGGGTGGCTCCGCTATGCTCAAATCAATGAACATGGCTGAGCTGAAAAGCCTGTTTAGCTACGATTGAGCCCGTTGCTCTTGGTCGTATGTCCCGCAGATGGGCGCAGATAAAAGGCGCAGATTCTCGCAGATTTGACTCTGTAAATCGTACATTGTAAATCGTACATTGTAAATTGCTTCCCCTGCCACCTGAGCTCAAGGATTCGGGAAAATCTCTCTCCAATCAGGTTCGATCCGCTCATCGTAGCCAAAGCCATGAAAGCTGTTGTTGTCACCTTCAAACCAGGTCTTGCGGCCTTCGCCGATGGGGTTTTCAGCAGTGGCAATCGCCAGGATTATCTTGTAGGGGGTTACGTGCACAATGCGGTTTTCGGACACATCTTTGAGCTTATCGACCATTTGCGTTGTATAGATCTCGGTGGGTTTCCAGGCGATGGCAAAGTTCCAATTCCTGACAGTGCGGTTTGCTAACTGCAATTCTACCAGAGCTTTGTCCAGATCAAATCCGCTGATGCTGCCGTGGGTTTTCCAGTAGTTATCCACATTTTGCTGCACAGCTGTGATTGCAGTTCGGATAGCCTCCGCGCGCTTTTCATTCTGGTAACGGCGATATCTGGGGACGATCAGAATTGCAGCCACGATGATGATGATCAGCGCGGCTACTACTAAGTATTTAACGCGGGACTTGTTGTTTTTGGGCTCTGCCATGTTCACTCCTGTGTGATCTTGATAATTAGATTATAATCATGCTTGCGGCAAATGCAATCACCGCGGATGCCTTGCTTTTTTGGCTTAGAGGGATGCCAGCCAGGAGAAAGACGCCGTTTTTCCTGCTTTGTGTTTTAATACTTGGTCCGAATAGATGGGGTCGATCTCTTCCTTTGCCGAGTGTTCCACCACGATGATCCCGCCTTCATTGAGGATGCCAGTTGTAAAGATCGCTTCCAGACAGGGATTGATCAGGTTTTTGTCATAAGGCGGATCCATGAAGATCACATCATACTCTTGGGCGAGTCCTTGATGGAATGCCTGCACTTTTTTTGCGATAGATGTGGCAGTCCTCGCCACATCCTAAATGCTGGATGTTGGCGATCAGCGTGGCGATTGCCGGGCTGGCAAACTCCACAAAGTCCACCCAGGTCGCGCCGCGGGAAAGCGCTTCCAGTCCGAATGATCCGGTACCCGCAAAGAGATCCAGCACTGCTTTGCCTTCGTATTCCTGATAGGTGCTGAAGAGCACTTCACGGTTGTAATCAGTGGTGGGTCTGGTGCTTCTGCCTTCCACGGTGAAGAGCTTGCGCTTCTTGTATTTACCGCTGATGATGCGCATCAGGCTCTCCTGACAAAAGGCATGTTCAGCCCCGGTACTTTGATCTCCAATTGCACCGGTACGGGTTCAAAGCGAGGACACATCAGCAGGAAAACACTTTCTTTTTGCTTGCACTTGCCGCAACACTTCATACATAGGCTGTTGAATTTCGGCGGGTCTTTGGTCATAGCTCAATCAGTTTTGCATGCTCTTGATATCGAGGAAGATGTTTACCAGATCGGTCAGGCTTACCTCGCTGAGCTTCTGCTGCTTGTCAAAGCGCGAAAGGATCGCGATCAGCATGTCCCCGATGGTGAGATCATTGAACTCACCGGAGTTTTCGATGAGGTTCAGCTGAGCCTGTTCTTCGATCTCCTGAAGCATGGCAGAAAGGGTGTCCAGCTCGGATTCCTCAGCCAGAATGTCCTCGTCTTCAAAGATGATCTCAGTGCCGGAAAAGCCTTCATTGAGTTTATCTAGCGTGCGGGACATATTGTCAAAGCCTTGATGGGAGAGAATCTTCAGATAGGCCAGCTCTTCGGGAGTAAAGAGCTTTTCGATGCGGGGATCATAACGGTTTGCCGGATCGTTCAAAATCCGGGCGTGCAAAGCCTCGATC
>JAJOKA010000104.1 GCA_021206555.1 Candidatus Cloacimonadota bacterium
ATTTACGATTTACGATGGGATGGAGGCAATAAACGAGACACACAAAAGAAGGCGACATTGCACAAATGGTCTTTCGATGGAAACAAACATTTGACTGCTTGCCGTGCTTGACTATATTGTTTGTTTAAGAAAGATACTGCGCTTTCGAAGCATCTAATTGTGATGATGAGGTTTATATGGCATACTTGCAAGAGCGGGAACGAACCGGGGTTGCCCATCCCAAGGCTTGGGGCTTGAATGCGGGATGTGTGTCTGTGATTCTGCTCCTGGCTTGGCTAATTCCCCTAGGACTTTTCTCTCGTACGGTAAGAGTGGGAGTATCCCAAAACGCGCCAAAGCTGTTTGTGGATGAAGATGGCCTTCCCTCCGGCATCTATGTGGATATTTTGCAGGAGATTGCGCAGCAGGAAGATTGGCGGCTGGAGTATTATCCCGGCGAGTGGGCAGAGCTGATGAACCGGCTCAGTGAAGGCGATATTGATCTGCTGCCGGATATGGCCTACACTTCCGAGCGCGCGGAGCAGTTTTCCTTCCATGAGACTCCGGTTCTCTTTTCCTGGTCACAAATCTATGCGCGCAAAGGCCTAGCTCTGCAAAGCATTACTGATCTGGATGGATACAGAGTTGCGGTGCTGCAAAACTCCGTTCAAGCCAAGGCTCTGCATGAAATGATTCAGGGCTTTGGCATGAACACCGAACTCGTTTATGCAAATAGCTTCGATGAGGCGATGGCAGCGGTCAAAGACGGCAAAGCGGACGTGGCAGCGACCAACAGCTTTTATGGGCGCATCAATGCCCGGCGTTTTGGGCTGGAGGACAGCCCGGTGGTGTTTGAACCTTCAACCCTGTTTTTCGTGAGCACGAAAGGGAGAAATCTTGATCTGCTGCAAGTGATAGATCAGCATCTGGTAAGGCTGAAAAACACCCCACATTCTGTGTATTACAAGAGCCTGAAGCAGTGGTATCTGACGAATGAACAGCGCTATGTGCCGATATGGCTGTGGTATGGGCTGGCAATCCTGGCCGCGCTACTGATCACCATCATGATCTCATGGTTTGTGCTCAAGCAAAAAGTAAAGGAGCGCACCAAAGAACTCAAAAAAGCATATCTGGAGATGGAAAAGCGCGTGGATGAACGCACCGAAGAGCTCGGTCTGGCTATGCAACAAGCCCAGGTGGCCGATATGCTGAAATCAGCTTTCCTGGCCACGTATGTCGCACGAGTTGCGCACTCCGCTGAACTCCATCATTGGCTTCACCGGCATCCTTTTGCAGGAGCTTCCCGGCCCTATCAACGATGAGCAGCGCAAGCAACTGAGCATCGTGCAGTCCAGTTCCAGACACCTGCTGAGTCTGATCAATGATGTATTGGATATATCCAAGATTGAGGCAGGGCAGCTGGAACTCAAGTATTCAGAGATCCTCCCGCAAAAGAGCCTTGCCAAATTACAAGACCTGATGAGCACTCAAATCGACAACAAAGGCCTGGTGCTGGAAATGAACTGCGACCATAATAGCGGAACCATTATCACCGATGAACGCAGGTTTGAGCAGATCATGCTCAATCTGCTCAGCAATGCGGTGAAGTTCACTGAGAAAGGCAAGATTAGCGTTGAGTGTGAACGGGGGTGGGCACCTTCAGATTCCATGGTGAAAGACACCGGCATCGGCATTCCCGAAGATCAATTTGACAAGCTGTTTTTACCATTTCGACAGATAGATAGCGGACTCACGCGCAAGTATGAAGGCAGTGGCTTGGGGACTTTCGATCTCAAAAAACTTGCCAGCTGATGGGAGGAGACCTCTTTGTGTCCAGCAAGCTCGGCGAAGGCAGCGTATTTAGCTTAGAATTACCTCTGAGACCCAGGGAGGAGCAATGAAAGGACTAATCCTGATCATCGAGGATAACGCGGATAATTTTTACTTGATGCGTTATCTATTGGAAAATGAAGGATATAAGGTAATGGGTGCCGATAGCGGATGGCTGGGAATAGAAATGGCGCTTTACAATATTCCGGATATTATATTACTGGACATACAGCTGCCCGGCATGGATGGGTATGCCGTCGCCCGCAGATTACGCGCCAGTTCCGTATTGGCTGGGATCCCGATCGTGGCGGTCACATCTTATGCCATGGCAGGAGACAAAGAACAAGCTTTGGCCTCGGGCCGATGGCTATTTGGAAAAGCCCATCAACCCGGATACCTTTGCCCAGGACATACTGGCTTTTATGCCCATTAAAGATCAAGGGAGACAGGATGAAGATCCTCATCGTGGATGATCAAAACGAAAACCTCTATCTGCTGCAAAGCCTGCTGCAAAGCAAGGGCTACACCCTTACGCAGGCCCAAAACGGACAAGAGGCATTGGATATATTAGAAAACAGCGATATTGAACTGATTGTCAGCGATATCCTGATGCCGGTGATGGATGGCTTCACCCTCTGCAAAGAAGTGCGTAAAAATCCGGCGTACAAGCACATCCCCTTCATTATCTACACCGCCACTTACACCGGTGAGCAGGATTATGAGCTGGCCATGCAAATCGGCGCGGACGACTTCATCGTCAAACCTTGCGAACCCATGGAACTGCTTGCCAGAATCCAATCCGTGATCGAGAATCAAGATGCCCACAACCATGCTAATGACCTTAACCCCTACAAAGAACAAGAGATACTGAAGCTCTATAATGAGCGCCTGGTGCGCAAACTGGAACAGAAGATGCAGGAAATGGAGCAGGAAGTTCATGAACGCAAGAAGGCCATCGAAGCGCTTGAACGGAGCGAAAGCCTGCTGAAAACCTCACAAGCTCTTGGCAAATTGGGCGGTTGGGAATACGTAGTGGAAACAGGAGAGATGTTCTGGACCCAGGAGCTCTATGAACTCCATGATATTGATCCCGGGAGCCCCGAAGCGCAGCAACTGGTGGCCAGCAGTCTGAAATGCTATCCCGAAGAAGCCGCGTCAGGCTGGTGCAAGCCATGGACGAGATGTACCGTTTGGGAAAACCATACGAGATTGAGAGTTGGTTTACCACCTTCAAAGGTCGCAAGATCTTTATTCGGGCCAGCGCCAAAGCGGAAATGAATGACGACAAAGTGGTCTTGGTACACGGAATTTTGCAAGACCTCACCGAGCGCAAAGAAGCGCAGATGAAGCAAGATGAACTGAGGGAACAGCTGCGTCAGGCCCAAAAGCTGGATAGCATCGGGCAATTGGCCGGGGGGCGTGGCTCATGACTTTAACAACGTGCTCACCGTGATCCTGGGCTATGCCGAAGAGCTGCTGCACAATCTCCGACCGCAGGATCCCATGTATGTGGACGTCCAGGAGATTCTGAATGCCGGAAATCGCGCGTCCAGCCTCACCCGACAGCTGCTAACTTTCAGTCGCAAACAGATCATTCAGCCGCAGCTAATGAGCATGAACGATGTCATCAATAATCTCTACAAAATGCTCATGCGTTTGATCGGTGAAGATGTGGAGTTTGAGCTAAACCTTGATGATAACTTACCGCCTGTGATGGCTGATGTCGGTCAGATTGAACAGGTAGTGATGAACCTGGTGATCAATGCCCGCGAGGCTATGCCCATGGGTGGAAACTTGAAGATCAGAACTTTTAGCTTTCATGCTGACCAGGATTTTTGCCTCAGGCATCCCATGATCGAATCCGGAAAGTATGTAGTCCTGAAAATCACCGACACCGGCACCGGCATGACCAAAGAAATCAAAGAACACATCTTTGAACCGTTTTTCACCACCAAAGAACGCGGACACGGCACCGGTCTTGGCCTGCCTACGGTGTATGGGATTATCCGCCAAGCCAATGGACATATCCATGTGGATACTGCGCCTGGCAAAGGAGCTAGTTTTGTGATCATGATCCCGGCGGCCAGCGGGGAAAGCAGCGCGGGCCCCATCACCATATCCGATAAAGAGAATTCTGGGAAGAGCGAACTGATCCTCATTGTGGAAGATGATCCCTCCATTTCTGATCTGGCAGCTAAGATGATCCAAAAGATGGGATACCGGATTTGCCTAGCCGATAGCGCGGACAGAGCCATGGTGATGATCGAGGATGAAGGCCTGCGTCCGAACCTGGTGATCACAGACGTGGTGATGCCCGGGCTAAGCGGAGTGGAGCTTGCAGCCATCCTGCGCTTTAAGCATCCCAGCATTAAGATCATGCTGATGTCCGGCTACACCGAAAGCGTGATAGCCAAACACGGAGAAGTCGATCCCGAAACGCCATTCTTGCAGAAGCCCTTTTCCCGCAGCGAGTTATCGGATAAGATCAAGCAAGCCCTGGAGTACTGAGATAGTACGGACTTGATATGTTTCACCAGAACCAGGCAACCATCGGACTTAAGGAGAAATCGTGACTGACCCTTTGATCCCTTCATTTCTGAATATAAACTTACAACTCAATGACAAAAACCTTCAGGGTCTGTCGCTGCCCTACAGCCACAGCGAGGAAGCAGGCATCCTGAATACGGACATTTGCTCCTTCACCAGGATTACCGAACAGGTGAGCTCCAAAGGGCACTATGGCGTGGAGGTGATCACCGGCATCCTTAATAGCTATTTTGGCACCATGATCTCCTGCATTCATCAAAATGGTGGCTGTTTGCTGAAGTATGGCGGTGACTCGATGTTTGCCATCTTTCCCGGAAGCTCCGAACTGGCCATTCCGCGCATGTTGCAATGCCGTGACGCCATGTATGCCGGACTGGCAGAGCTGAATCAGAGCTTTGTCACCAAGTACAATCTGAGGATCAATTTTGACGGCGCGATCAAGTATGGCCGGATCAATCTCTGCGTGGTGGGAGATCCCCGCTACCATCTGGATTATTATGTGGATGGCAGGGCTGTGAAAGAGCTCTTTGAGCTGGGAGCCTCTGCTCCGGATGGGCAAATAGTGTGCGGAGCTGAGATAGAGCAGTGGCAGGATAACCCGTCCACCATATTTGATTGTAATAATATTGAAGCGCAGATCGCGGGTGATAGCTTCATCCCCAGGCAGGTAAAGCGCAAGATCAATGAGAAAGGCTTTAGCGCGGAGCTCAGGAATACGGCAGTCATATTTGTGCACATCAGCAATCAAGACGCATCCCCCCAGATAGAGGTGCAGCATTATCATGATTTTTATGTCAAGTTGCAACGCAATGTCTATGAGCTGGATGGCACTATCAACAAAATCGACTTTACCGATAAGGGCTATCTCGTGCTCATCACTTTTGGCACTCCATACAATCATACCGATGACATCGAGCGGGCTTTCACCTGTGCTTTTCGTATCCAAAGGATTCATTCGGACAAGATTTCGGTGAAGATCGGGGTCACATATAGCAATATTTATGCCGGCATCCTGGGCGCTAAAGAGCGCCACGAATACGGCATCATCGGCAATGCCGTAAATGTCGCAGCACGTTTGATGAGTAACTCCGCTCCGGGTGAGATATCCTTTTCAGAAGACCTTTTGCCCAATGTTGCCAGCCGCTTTGAATCTATATTCGTGGAAGAAACCGGGGTCAAAGGCATCCATAAGCCACTGCGCATCCACAAAATAATCGGGGAATTGCCGGATTCATGGTTTGCCATGCACTCGAAGTATCAAAGTCAATCTCTGGTGTGCTATCACGAGGAACTTAACCGGGTTCAAAGCATGATTCTGGCGTCAGAGAGCCCATATCTGATCATCTCCGGCCCTGCTGGTACAGGTAAATCATTCCTGGCTTACCGGGTGATGCGAAAGCTCAAAGAGCAGGGCTTGCCGATGGATCTATATGTGATGGAAGAATATAACCAGAACAAACAGTGTGATTGGCTGCAAAAAGTACTGGCACAAAAGCTGCTGCTTCTGGATTTGGTGCAGGACTTCCCACTTTTGGAAGAATACTGCTCACGGCTAGAACTTGGCTATGATCTGGGCCTGATCAAGCGCTATTTTGAGGCCATGCAGGATTCCCGGGTGGAAGTGCAAAAAGAAGAGTTCGAGATCATCTATGATCAGTTAGCGGATATCGTTACCCGTCTGCATGGAGATAGTCGACTGCTCTTCATCGATGATATTCAGTGGATGGATAGCAGTTCCTATCAGGTTTATACCAGAGCTTTACCTCGTCTTTTGAGCTCAGGCCGGGCTACAATCGTGACAAACCGAAACGGTACTGAGGTTTATACTCCCTTGGGCTTCGAAAAACAACAGGTACACCTACGCCTGGATAACCTGGATCTGTCCAACGCCCAAACCATCATCAAGACCGAGATTCCCGTGATTTCCGAAGACGCGGTTAATGCCATTTTCAGCATGACCAAGGGCAACCCCCTCTTTATGGTGGAAATGACCAAGGTGATCCGCGCCTACATCGATGTGTCAAACAACATCCTGGCCGAATCCGACCTCAAAACGCCTGGAAAAAGAAGGCATCATCTCCGGCACCATCGAGAATCTCTTAATCAACGAGTATGAAAACCTGGATTCCGAAGCCCAAAAGATGCTGAAGATCGCCTCCATCATCGGCAAAGCCTTTGCCCTGGATGAGCTGAACGTGGTGTCCCAGGCTCATATCAACAGTGATTATCAGGAGATCATCCAAAGCCTTAGCAATAGCCGGATCATCGGGAAAAAGACCTTCAATCCCGGCATCGAATACGTGTTCAACAACCATCTCATGCGCGACGCCATCTATCGCACTATCCTGATGAGTGAAAAACGCAACCTGCACGAAAAGATCGGGCAGTTTTACGAAGAGAAATACGCCCGCAACATCAATCCCTATCTGGAACTGATCGCCAACCACTACATTTACGCCGGAGCGGAAGTCAAGGCTCTGCAATACGCCATTCTATCAGGAGAAAAGACTGCCCGTCTGGCTGCATATCCGGAGAGTAACTATTACTATGAGAAAGCTATAAGCTTCTGCCGGGATTCCCTGCAAGGCTATCACATCCGCCTGGCAATGATCAAAAACTGCGTCAATCAGGGCGATGCTAACACCGCCTGGGAACTGATCTCAGCTCTGGAACAGAGTCACTCTATGCACTTAAGCGATGATTACTACCTGCAGAAAGTGCGAATTCTCACTCTGAAGGGCATGAATCATGACGTGGTGAATTATGTCCCGGATATTCTGCCGCTCATCCAAAAAAGCTCTTTCAAGGATAGCATCCGCCTGCGCTATATGGACGCTCTGAATGCTCTCAATCGCTTGGATGAGTTTATGGCGGAAGCCGAAGCCATGCGGATCGCGGTGGCAGACAGCTCTGATGCCAAGCTGAAGGGTGATTTTTACACGACCATGGCGCTGATGCACCTCAACCGCAGTGAATACACGAAAGCGGCAGAATACTACCAAAAGCTTCGCGCTCAAGCAGAACATAGCCAGGATCAGATCCATCTGCGCATTGCCTTCAGCGGTTTGGGAGTGGTGGCCTCACGCCAGGGCGACAAAGCGCAGGCCCGTCATTACTATGAGCTTGCTCTGGCCATCTGTGAGCGTTTGGGAGACCGTAATGGTTACAGCAAAGCCATCCTGGATCTGGGCACTCTGCTGCGCAATGAAGGCGAGATCGATGCCGCCATCCAGATGTATCTGAAAAGCCTAAGCACTGCCGAGGCCATCGGCAACATCGTGCAACAAAGCACCGCTACTTACAACATCGGTGAAGCATATTACTACCAAGACCTTTTTGACGAAGCTCTGGAATACATGGAAAAAGCCCTCGCGCTCTCAGATACCATCGGGGATATGCTGGGAAAAACCTTTTGCTATGATGCCATGGGCGATATCCATTTTCGCAAGGATGAACTGGATGAAGCCGAAGCAATCTACAATGCCAATCTCAAACTGCAACATGAACTGAAAGATAATGAAGGCATTGCCCACTCGATCGGTAACCTGGCCAATATTGCCAACACGCGGGGGAATTTTGCGGCTGCCGAAGAGCTGTATCTCAAGCAAGCGGAAATCCTCAGTGACGTAGGCGATCTGGATGGGAAGGTGAGAGCATTCTACAACCGTGCAATGCTCTATCTCGATGCCGGAAAAAAGGATACCGCAATCGAGCTCCTGCATGAAGCCTGCATGCTTTTTGAACAGTGCAAAGCGCAGATATTCATCGATATCGTCAAAGACAAGCTGAAAGAAGTGCAGGATTCATCGGAACAATAATCCCTGTTTACCTGAAAGCCCAGAGGAATGAATACAGCTTCGCCCCGTCGCTTATGCAAAAACCTGCGACGATGCTCCACATTATTCTTTAACTGGACAATCACTGGACAAATCCGGATTTATTTTATCGAAGTGCAAGACGCAGGTTGCAGGTGTTTAGTGCTTAGTGCTTAGTGCTTGGTGCTTGGTGCAGGGTACTGGGTTCCAAGTTGCTTGGTGCGTAGCTTTCCAAAGCTACGAAGCCTCTGGGCTGCCAAGCTCCTGCTTGGCAGAAGCAGCACCAACTGCTTACTGGAGTTTGGACATTTTTACTCGCGATAAGGTGATGATTGGTGAACACAGATATGTAAATCACATGGGGATGGCAATATAGCTAGCACGCCTGTGCTTGATGACCATGTGAGTTCCGTAGGAACGGCATTTCAGATGCATGCGCGTTACGACAAGCCAGAGAGTCCTGTAGGGACGGCATTTCAGATTGGAAACAGAGGTCAATCACTTATCTGAACCCCAATGAAAGGGCTTTCACCACAGTGAATGAAAACCGGGTGAGGATTGCAGACGTCCTCGTCTGCACAAGCAGCGAAGCTGCTTTCTTTTCTCGGCCTGCGGCCTCGCTCGACACGAGACGTGTCGAATCCTCTGGTTTTCATGTAAAATGCCGTCCCGCTGGGACTTATCTCTCAAATACCCTTCTGCTCTGTACTCTCAGTCTCAATCCCCTCAAACGGGTCAGTGGTGTTTCTATAGCACCGATTCCAAGTGTGTGTGCGGTAACAAATTGTCAAGGGCAAAATATCCGTGAGCCGGAAAAGCGCTTATGGGGATGGGGGGGATATTCCAAAGGCCTATGTTAACATAGTTTATTTCAATCAGTTGCGTGATTCTCCGTGAAACATGAGAGCAGTAGCATATGCCGATGGCTATCCTGTTGATGCGCAATCCGATCTTGATCCAAATAGAAAAACTTGGAAGCAAGCTCCACTCATAGCATTGGTTGAACCTGCAGTAGCCTATCAGGTCAGACAATGATCAGTTCCTCATCCTGGCTAAAAGTCCCCAGACCGGAGATTTGGATCAAAGTGGAGCATCTTTTGCAGATTTGGTAGTAGCGGACGCTATCTTGGGAGAAATTGATTTTAGCTTCGATCTCGCATTTCATATCCAGATACTGTTTATCGTTGAGGATGCATTCGAAAACGCTTTTTTGGACTCTGGCGCCGTATTTGAGCAGGATTTTAACCACGCGGTAGCGGCACTTATCTTCCACGATATCAAAGCAAACCAGATACAAGCTTTTATTTACTGCCATTGAAAACTCTCATAGCTTGATTGGTGGGCAAAATGGGCGATCAGCTTGCGGAATTGATTGATAAATACATCCTTCAGCAGCCAGTCACCCTGAGGAGAGACGCAGCGATATCTGCTATTGATCATGCGGGAAAAAGCTGTAATCAGGATTTTCATGCCATCCTGGGAAAGCGAAACGGGCAGCAGGCGGGAATCCTGATCCAGATCATCGGGAGCGCACTCGTCATCGGGAATCAGGTTATAGCGAAAGTGTTCGGGGCGGATCTCTTTTCGATTGATCAGGGTAATGATCAGGTTGTCCACCATGGGGCGAAACTCCTCCATTAGATCCAGAACCAAAGATTGCCTGCCATAAGCGATATCGTGGAGGGCTCCGTAATAGGGATCGAGCCCGCAGATGTTTGCCGCGCTCATCACCTGATTCATCAGGAAGGTATAGCCAAGAGAGAGCAGTGCGTTGACTTCATCCTTTGGTGGTCTGCGATTTCTGCCCTTGAAAGGGAAAGCAGCTTGATAGATGAGGGCGGGGAAGGCGGCAAAGTAGTTTTTTGCCGCTATGCCTTCGAAGCCCCGCAGCACCTCAGATTGGGGATGCCGAGTTTTACGCGCTCGAGAATAGCCGAATTCTTGATGATGGCATCTGTGATCAGTGGATGCGCGTTCTTTTTCTTGCGTAAAGCAAGATGCCTTTGCATATTGGTGATTTTCCCGATTATGTAACAGGTGGCAAGTTCCTCCCGATTACAGAGTTCAGCTAAGTAAGAAAACTGCGAGATCCTGAGCTCGATGTTTTTGCCAAACTCGCTGATCAAGCGGCCTTTATAGCGTCCATAGTAAGTGAGGAATACTGTGTCTATGCGGTTTTTGAGCAGATAGCCAAGGGTTTGGGCCGTGAGCTGAATGTTTCCCACCAGGATCAGGGATGAGATATCCTTGGTATGAAACCATCTATGCAGCATGGGCCCTTTATACACATAGAGGCGATCACCCTTTTTGAGATGAATGAACCCTGGTCTGCCACATATACTACCGCCATTATGCTTCCTTTTTGATATGGATCGCGCGCAGGGTCTTTTTGCTGCTTTTTGGCATCAAAGCTGTCGATCAGATCAAATGATACTTTTTGGTTCACAGTGGGCTGGAAGCCCTTGCAATCCATAGCTCTGAAGTAATAAGAATGATCTTCACAAGCAATGAATCCTGCCACATTATTGGGTAGCATTTTGCTGATAGTGCCTGTATTCTTAGGGGAATCAGGCAGCGAAGCCTTCAGTTTCTGCTTGATGGTATGCAAGATATCTTTATATGGGCGAAGCTGATCCAAGACCAGATTATAAGAAGCCAATTCCTTCATTAGTTCGGATGAAATAGACCAATGCATCTGCTGCCTTATGGCAGCAATCAGACTGAGCAACTCGATCGCCAGTTCATATTGCTTATTGTGGCTCATCAGATCGCGCAGCAGCTCCCAAAGATGAATCTTGGCTTCGATCTTGCCCGGAGCAAACATGGCTTTCATGGCATAGGCTTCAGCGCTTTGATATTCCTGCAATCTAAAAGCGGCCAGCCCGGTCTCGAAATATATATACCATTCACCTTTCTGAGCCGCAAGCTTTTGATAGAGCTCAAAGGCTTCCTGCATTCTCCCCAATTTTGCCAGGCACATGGCATACCTTCGTTCAAACCAGACCCGTTGGGTAAGCTTCAGCTCAAATGCTTTTTTGGCACACTTCAGCGCATCGGGCATGGTTACCAAGCTCAAGCAAAGCCTTGCTGTAATGGCTATAATAGACCTCACGGTCAGAGCTGAACAATTGATCTTTTCCGTTAAACTGTTTGGGTTCCGAATCCAGCAATTCCGGCTTCAGGAGTTCCAACAGCTGGGTTTTGAAGGCTGCTGTGATAACATTGTTTGAAGACACATACTTGAAAATTGCTAAGGGCAGAGGGTGTAAAGCCTTGGTTTGAGGAAAGAGCTTGCCGATGTTCTCTATCATATCAATAGCCTTTTCAGGATTTAGTATCTTCTGATCTTTGAAATGGAGATTGTAATAAGCCCAGGCTGTGGCTATGTTTAGCTGCTCAATGGAGATGTTATCCTTCCGCAGAGCATCAGAGATATCAATGATCTTTTGGTGCATTCCGGTCTTTCCATAACAAAAAACCAGTGAGCTGATGAGAAATGAATCCGAGCCTGAGATGTTTGAAGTCAGATGCTGCTCCAGGATATGAGCTGCTTCATGATACTTGCCTTGGCTTTTCAGAGTCATGGCCTGCTGAATTGCTGAGTGTTCCATTGTGTGCGCTCCTTGGATCATAGTTCAGGGTTTGTAAGGGCTTTCAAGATCAGAGTAAGCTCGTCTTTGTTTTTCCCATAACTCAGTACTCCATAATCTGTGTTGATGTGATCAATACCGCTATGCTCGAATAGTTTAAGAATCTGAGATTCAATGCTCTTCAGTTGACGAGTGATTTCCTGATGATTCTTAAGGCTTCGCAGATATTTATCGACCAAGTCCTTTAGTTTGAGTTCATTCAGATCGCTG
>JAJOKA010000172.1 GCA_021206555.1 Candidatus Cloacimonadota bacterium
CCCTTTGAAGATGTGATGCCCTATTATATCAAGATCACCAATATCTGTAAGCAGATGAACTATGTGGAGTTTGAGAGCGATGCCTTTAAGAAATACGAAGCAGAGCTCAATAAAGTACTTGAAGAAAGGAGAGCTAAATAATGGCTACGCAAGCTTTTCAAAAGATATATACCAAGCTCGGGTCCATCACCAAAGCCACCTGTTCGGTCAAAGCAACTGATGTGGGCAACGAAGAACTCGCCACTGTTTCCGGTCGTCTGGCGCAGGTCGTGAAGATCGTGGGTGAAGACGTAACCTTGCAGATTTTTGCCGGTACTGAAGGCATCGGCACCGATGCTGAAGTAGTATTTTTCGGCAAAGCTCCTACCCTCAAAGTGGGGCCGGACTTAGCCGGACGTTTCTTTAATGCTTATGGTGACCCCATTGATGGCGGACCGGATGTTACCGGGCAGGAAGTGGAAATTGGTGGCCCTTCGGTCAATCCAGTCCGGCGCAAACAGCCTTCCGAGCTGATTGCCACGGGTATCGCCGGCATTGACCTCAATAACACCCTGGTTACCGGCCAGAAGATCCCCTTCTTTGCGGATCCTGACCAGCCCTACCAATGAAGTGATGTCAATGGTAGCTTTGCGCGCGCAAAGTGACAAAATCATCCTTGGAGGTATGGGGCTTTCCAATGACGACTATCTGTTTTATAAAAACGCGTTTGAGAACGCGGGGGTGATCGATCGCATCATATCCTTTGTAAATACCACCGAAGACCCCACCGTGGAACGCCTGTTGGTGCCCAATATGGCACTCACGGCTGCTGAATACTTTGCGGCTGAGCACAACGAAAAAAGTGCTGGTACTGCTTACGGATATGACTCTTTATTGCGATGCCTTGTCCATCGTGTCCAACCGCATGGATCAGATTCCTTCCAAAGATTCCATGCCCGGTTCACTATACAGCGATCTGGCCAAACTCTATGAGAAAGCCGTGCAATTCCCGGAAGGCGGTTCCATCACCATCATCGCTGTTACCACCCTTTCGGGTGGGGACATCACCCACGCCATCCCGGATAACACCGGTTATATAACCGAGGGACAGCTTTTCCTGAAGCGTGACACCGATATCTCCAAGGTTATCGTGGATCCCTTCCGCTCTCTTTCCCGCTTGAAGCAACTGGTGATCGGCAAGAAAACCCGTGCGGATCATCCTCAGGTGATGAATACCGCTGTGCGCCTTTATGCTGATGCAGCTAATGCCAAGACCAAGCTGGAAAACGGCTTTGACCTTTCAGACTATGATGAGCGTACTTTGGCTTTCGCCAAGGAATACTCGGAAGAGATTTTGGCCATCGACGTGAACATCGATACCGACACCATGCTTGATACTGCCTGGAAGCTGTTCCAAGCGCATTTCAGCAAAGCTGAGATCGGAATCAAAGACGAGTTTATGAAGCTTTATTGGAAGAAGGCATGAATCTGAGATTTCAATACAACAAAATCTCTCAATTGCAGCTGATCAAGCAGTTGGGAGTGCGTCAAAAAGCGCTGCCCACCCTCAAGAACAAGGAATCTGCCTTGAGGATGGAAGTGAAAAAGGCGCGTGACAAAGCGGGAGAACTGGATGCCAAGATCCGGGAACGCACCCAAGAGCTGGATGTGTTTATGAAGCTCTGGGGTGAGTTTGATGCAGAACTGATCTCCATCAAACACGTAGAGATCAAGACCCGCAAGATCGCCGGCGTGAAGACTCCGCTTCTGGCAGACATTGAGTATGAGATCGCCCCCTTCAATATGTTCACCGCTCCATCCTGGTATCTTGATGGCATCGTGATGCTCAAAGAACTGTCTCGCTTGCAGATCGAGCGGGAGTTTTTCCTGCGCAAGATGCACATCCTTGAGCAGGTACGCAAGAAAACCACGCAGAAGGTGAATCTCTACGAGAAAGTGCAGATCCCCGCTTTTGAAGACGCAATTCTTCGGATCAAACGCTTTCTGGAAGATGAAGAAAACCTCTCCAAAGCCGCACAAAAGATCCTCAAAGATCGGTTGGAGGAGCTGCAATGATCGAGAAAATGAAAAAAATACAGCTTCGTGCTATATCATCTGGATTACAGGGATTTCCTGGCCAAGCTGCAAAAACCTGGGTATGGTACACATCATCCGTTCCAGCAATGAGCAAAGCGAAACGCTCAAGCGAAATCGGGAACTAATCGGCGACTATGCAGAGTGCATCAAATTTCTCCAAAAGCACAGCGAGAACTCCGAAAAAAGCCACACCAACCTACCCGCCAAAGCCTTGCTGAATCAGATCAACAAAGCACGCAGCGAGAAGGAAAGCCTCACTCGCACCAAAGATGGCTATCTGAAGCAGATCAAAGACCTTCAGCCCTGGGGGCACTTTGACTATGAATTGGTGCAAAAGCTCAAAGCTGCCGGGATTTTCATCGACTTTCACCATTGCCTGAAGAATCATTTTAAGGCTGAGTGGGAAGAGCAGTACCCCATCATCAAAGTTGCCGAGCGTAGCGGATCGCTATACTTTGCAGTGCTATACACCGGAGATCATCCAGCGCTGGAGGCCGATACTTTCAGCTTTCATCAACACACCCTGCAGGAGTTTGAAACCAAACTCAAAGAAGTAGAAGATCAGCTAGCCGATATCGAGAGCTATTTTGCCAACATTTGCCAAAACCGCGATCGACTTGTTCCAAGCGGAGATTGCCCGACTGACCACCGAATATGACTTTGAGGATGCCACTTTGCAAGGAACTCCTGAGGCTGATAACCATGTGGTGGTGCTAAGCGGATCGGATCCCCATCAGCCGGGAAGAAGCTCTGATGAGCTTTGTGAAAGCAGAGAACGTGATCCACTTTGTCAGTGATGCCAGGGTGGAGGATAATCCCCCTATCCGTCTGCGTAACAATTGGTTCTCCCGTCTCTTTGAGCCCATCACACGGATGTATATGCTACCTAAATACAACGAGTTTTGACCTCACCCCCTTCTTCGCGCCCTTCTTCATGCTCTTCTTCGGTTTTTTGTAATGCTGATATGGCCTATGGGGTGGTACTGGTTTTTCTCACTCTGTTCCTCAGAGCTAAGATGAAGGACCCCACAGTAAAAGGATTTCTCACCTTAGTTACACTCTTTGGGATATCTTCCATAATAATGGGTTGGGTGATGGGCACAATCCTGGGTTACGACATGAAAGAGATTCCGGTGATCGGGCAACAGATCCTGATCCGAAATACAGATCAGATATTTAACTTTGGTTTGCTCTTGGGTGTCATCCAATTCTCTTTGGCATCGGCATTGCAGCTGCAAAAAGATGAGCCAAGCCGGCTTCATCAATGGTCTCAGCTCAATCGGAGCACTGCTCTTTGTGGGCACCCTGTCTGTATTGGGTGCACAGCAATTGGGCACAGATATCTCTGCAATTCAAGCCTATCTGAAGTATCCCATGTGGGCAGGCCTGGCTCTGATCTTGCTCTTCAATCAACCCGGAAAAAACCCAATCATCAACATCCTGGGTGGTTTGTGGGTGCTGTATAACATGATTACCGGATTCTTTGGCGATATCCTGAGTTACATTCGCCTCTTTGCCCTGGGTGTATCCAGCGCGATTTTGGGCTTTGTGATCAATAGCATAGGTTCCCAGATGCTGGGCATACCCATTGCCGGCCCCGTGATCTTTGTGCTCTTCATGATTTTTGGTCACGCGCTAAACCTCGCTCTGGGTGGCCTTTCCGGCTTTGTACATCCGCTGCGTCTCACTTTCGTTGAGTTTTTCAAAAACGCCGAGTTTGAAGGACCCGGCATGGAATATAAACCACTTTCCAAATCTTAAGGTAAAAAATTAGGAGGTTTAATGAACCCGGATACCTTAAACACAGTAGCACAAACCACAGCAACTGCCATGGCGGGCGGAATTTGGCATTTTTCCTGGCCTGGATCGGTATTTTCCTCATGGTTGCCCTTGCCGGAATCGGCAGTGCCTGGGGAACAGTAATCGGTGGCAGCGCGTCAGTGGGAGCCATGAAAAAACGGGATGATATCTTCCCGAGTTGTATGATCCTCTCCGCATTGCCCAGTACCCAAGGGCTTTATGGATTTGGCGCTTTCTTCATTCTGAATGGACACATCACACCCCAGATCAACATGCTGCAAGCATGCGCCATCCTGGGTGCAGGTCTGATCATGGGTGGAGTCGGTTTGATCTCAGCCTATCAACAATCCCGAATCGTTGCCAATGGTATCGAGAGCCTGGGTGCAGGAAACAACGTGTTTTCTCAAACCCTAATTTTGGGCGTGTTCCCGGAACTCTATGCCATCGTAGCCTTCGCTACCTGCTTCCTGATTTCAGGTGTGATCCCCGGCCTGGCATAAGCCACTATAAGAGTTGAAAATGAAAGGCGCATCTTCGGATGCGCCTATTTGTGAAATGGGTCACTGCGTGACGAGATGGGCGACTACGTCGCGAAATGGGCTGCTTCGCAGCGATATGAGTTGTTGCGCAGCGACATAGCTTGCTGAGCAGTGAAGGAAAGTGTTCATTCTCCGAGATATTCACCCGGCGATGATAACTCGTAGCTTGTAACTTGTAGCTTGCAACTCGTAACCCAAGCCCAGCTATTTTGCACACTCTTACTTTGCCCGATATCCCTTTAGCACAAAGGCATAACCAAAGAAAACTATCAGCATCAGGATGATAAAGACGATAGTGCTGCCATGCTCATAGCTGGGATCGTTTTTCAAAAACATCACCAGAGCCATGGCATTCACCACCACGCTCATGGAGATGAAGAAGCCGAAGAATAGCATTTGCAAAGCGTAGGACTTTGCGGGATCGATCCATAAGAGATATATACTTACGAAGCCAAGCGGAACGCAGACACCCCAGATCAATGGTTCTCACCAGCCAAAAAGCCGTGGGGCGCGAACTCATAGCCACGAGTAGTTCCCTCTCGCCAAAGCTCAAAGACTTCTCGGCTCCACATCATGGCGAAGAGGGCTAAAAAGATGGAACACAATACGCTATAGATAATCAACTGGTTCTTTTTGAAATGGTATCTGGCCTTGGTCGGAAACAGTCTGAAGCTATAAAGGAGAAAGATCAAGGCCGACATTAGCACAAAGATGTAGTGAAAAAACCAGTTTTCACTATTGCCATAGTAGTCTGCCGCCTTCCATTCCCATCCCAAAGCATAGCTGATGGCATAGTAGAAGAGAAAGAGTGGGGCTATTGCCAATAGATATCTGGCAAAGCCTTTTTTTGGCCAACAAAGCCCAAGCCGCCACGATCAATAGCGGTGCCATCAGGAAGGTATTCACCGCGTCTTGGGCTATGAGCTGATTGTTGATAGTAGGATGCGTTCTATAGACGATCTCTGATTTGTACATGGGCCCCATCAGTCCCAGATAGATCAGTACAAGAGCGCAGATTAGCGCAACCAAAGCTACTATCTTCCGCTCAAACTTAGCCGGAGTCACTTTCGCTATATAATATGGACTATGCTTCATGAGTATCTCCTAAAACAAAATCTCGTTATCTCTCTGGAATGACCTGAACTGCTGCTCTGCTTGTGGAATATCCTCTTTGCTCCAAACCTGGATGGGATCTGAATATATGACTCTGACTCTGGCAAAGGGCTTGGGAAAACGGAAGCGATCCCAGGACTTGAACACCCATTCACGATTAGCGTCACAAGCCACAGCCACGACGGGGATCTTTTGCCATGATCGCGATTTGCCAGAGGCCGGGATGAATCGTGCCTACTGGTCCCTTTGGCCATCCGGAGTGATGCCAAAGAGTTCGTATTTGCCAACGCAGCATTGCCTTCAACGCGCTTGAGCCTTGCCTGGTGCTGGATCCACGTACGGCAATAAAACCCAGTTCCTGGACTGGCCCTGCTATCAAATCTCCATCTTTGGAGGACGAGATCATCACCACCACGGGATCTCCGGCTCTTTGCAGAGTGCAGTATATGAGATTTCGGTGCCAAAAAGCATAGATCACCGGTTCATCCTGAGGGAGTGGTTGATTGAAGACTTCAAATCTGATCGTGGCTTTGAAGGCTCTGAGGATGCTGGCCAGCACCTTGTTCTGCAAGCGCGCCATGATTTTAGCCATAAGTAGCCAGGAGATGATCAATGATTTTTGGCACTTCTTTGCTGGGCTTTCTGTCGCTCAGCATGCCTCGCAGCTTTTGCAGTTCCAGGATCACAATCTCACGCCTTGCCCCGCCTTTGAGCAGGTCTTGCAACCGAGTATTGATGGTTTCCGCATTCATCTCGTTTTGCACCAGTTCAGGCAGGATATCTTTGTTGAGGATGATGTTGGGTAGCCCGATGCGCGAGATCTTGACCAGATATCTGCCGATGAGATAGGATAAATAATTGGCTTATAGCAGATAACCGATGGCGTGCCGATGAAGGCCGCTTCCAGAGTTACCGTTCCTGATGTGCTGACCAGGCCTCAGAGTATTTCATCATCTCATAGTTATAGCCATCAACGATGTGCAAATTCGGCAGTTTGATACCTTCGATCTGCTGCATGAACAGATTGTGATTCACGTTCTTTGATTTGGACAGCAGCAATTCATACTCCGGCCATTTACTTGCAGCTTTCAGAAACTCTGGCAGCATCTTGCGGATCTCGCCATCCCGACTACCCGGGAAAAAGCCCAACCACCGCTTTGATGAATCTATCCCAAAGAAACGGGCAAAGGACTCCCGATCCAGCTCATAGCTCACTTCTTCGGCAATGGGATGCCCCACATAAGTGCTATTGATATTATGAATATCCAGCATTTCCTTCTCGAAGGGCAGGATGCAGGCTGTGTGACGCACACTGGCCTTGATTTTGAATACCCGTTCATGCTTCCAGGCCCAGAACTGCGGGCAGATATAATAGAGCACCGGGATGCGGAATTCATCCGCCAAATGGGCTATGCGCAGATTCAGTCCCGGATAATCCACAAGGATCACCAGATCTGGTCGATCTTCCTCAAATAGCTTGCGAATTCTCCGCTGCACCTTCATAAAGAAGCCCAGATGCTTGATCACTTCCACAAAGCCCATCACGGCAAAACGCCCGAAGGGGAACAGCGCTTTGAGCCCCATTGCTTGCATTCTGGGGCCTCCGATACCTAAGTGCCGATAGCGTTACCATCCAGTGCCATAGCCTTCATGATCAGCTCGGAATGCAAATCCCCACTGCTCTCCCCCGCCAGCCAAAAGATCGTTATCTCGTTCATCTTCAGTTTACTGCCACCAGGCCTAAAAGTGATAGAGGAGTAACTATTGCCGCCGCCAGACATACCCCGATCAGGATGAAAAGCAGGGATCGCCAAAAGCTGATGCCAAAGATTCTGGCCGCCAGACTTCCAGTCCAGCCTCCGGTTCCGGGCAAAGGGATGCCCACAAAAGTGATCAGACCGATGGCCTCATAACGCTCAATTGCTGCTCCTTTCCGGCGCGTGCGGGTAAACAGCCATTGGGTAAATCTATGCCCAATGGGAATCTTGCTGATCAGTTGGAAAAACCACTCCAGCATCAACAGTAAAAATGGTATCGGTACCATATTACCAATTACAGAGATCAACACAGCCTGCGGCCAGGGAATCTTGAAAAGCAGAATGGCTATCGGGATCGCCCCGCGCAGTTCTATGATCGGCAACATCGAGATGATGAACACTATCCAATATGGGCTCAAGCCCTGAGCTCTCAGCCAGTCCACAGTGCTATCAGCAAAGGCGGAGGCATGGAGGCCATAGCATAATCCCAGCATCAAGAGGCTGAGGATGATTACCTTGAGTCTTTGTATATTCAAATTAGTACTCCATCGTTTAATGAGGTTCATCAAATATTGGTCGGGCACTTTCTGTCAATCTCAAAGTGCTGCTTGGGTCATCCCTATTGAGATACGCTCATGATACGGTCATGATACGCTCATGAAAATCACCGTATCATGACCGTATCATGAGCGTATCTAAGGAACGTTGACCAGGGCGGCAAGCAGCATGTACTCCATAGTTGTGAGCTTAGCATCAAATAAAGCTTGACGAAATGCCTGAGTTTCCACCTTATGCGGATAAATCATAATTCATTAATTGCAATACATACAGGAGTACCAATGAAAAACCACTGCTTATCCTGGGATCCTATCCGTGATAATCGGCCTATCGGCCTTTTTGGTGGAAACCGCTTCTCTGGAAACTTCCTGATCCGCAGTGAACCCAATTGCGCTTACGACAACTGGGTTTCGCATGTGGCTGAAGGAATAGCCATACCAAACTACAATCTTTATGCCCCATACGATCGCCAAACCAATGGTTTTGGTGACTACAAAACGCCCACCGGCGCGCAACTTGCGGCTTGGGGAAACATCGTTGATCTCTTCCTGCTGGGACAGCTGGATCTGGCTCAGGCTGCCATCAATGAAGCCGAGTTTCCCTACCAGGTGGTTCAATTTAACGATACCGATAGCGGCAGAACTTACTACATGCTACGCGAGATTCCCGATCTTTCTTATTATGATGACAATGGCACTACGGACACCTATGATGACGAAATCGGTGCTTTTGATTATGGTTGGGGGCTTTACATCTATAATCCTCAGGGTACCCGACCGATCATTATTACGGTGCCCCACCCCTGTGATGACTTCCCCACTCCCATCATGGGCTATGATACTCTGAATGTGTGGGACGCTCAATACCTTTTGATATCAGGCGCGGGGCGTGAAGTGAAGTGGACAAATGTGGGCAGCTATACCAACACCAAATCCCTTTCCGATCCTACCCGTGTGGAAGCTCATCCATACAATGTGGCCTATCAAAAAATGGCGGATAAGATCCGGGCTGAAACCGGTAAACGCGAGTTTTCGTTCCAAATCCATTCCTACGACTGGAACCGCCACATCGGGATGACGGATAATCAAATCTCGGCTGGATACAACAAACTGTGTCCTAATCTGCCGATTCGCGATCTCAGCAGCATGAAACAGGATCTGATCAACCGCGGTTCGCATCTGATGATTCCGGCCAATACCATTGGTACTCATGCTGATGTGTATCTGAATCAATATTACTCCGTGAACTATACCATTCATGATTTTACTTTTGCTGACGGCGAAGTAGAATATCCGGTCAATGATGCCATCAGCCTGCCGGCATATTCTCAGAACCGTCAAATGCTCTACACACTCAACGGCTGGAATGATTATGACAGCTTTGAACCCTTCTTCCATATCGAGATGGATGAATTGCCTAATGCCTACGAGGAAACCGAGAATAACTACAAATGGTTCTACGGCTGGAACGAAGCTGAGGGCAGATGGGACTTTAACAACCTTTTTACCAATCTGCGCAGATACTATGCCCGCTGGGTGCAGTGATCTGGATAGCCTTTATGATGATCTGTTCATCATGGATGACGGTCTCACACCTCCCACTCCGCTGGATTTGACTGTGATCAACAGCTCCATGTACTATGTAACTTTGGGTTGGCAGCGTAGTGATGCTTATGATTTTCACAGCTACGAAATCCTCTATGCCACATCCCCGATCGCTGAAGATAACTTCCAAATCTTTGATCGTGGCAACAACACCTTCCTGGCTTCTCAAGCTTGCGAAAGGATCAACGTGACCGGACTCAGTCCCACCAATTCGTATTACTTCAAGATCAGAGCCGTGGATAAAAACGGCAACTACTCTGATCTTTCCAATGAAGTTACCACCGCCCCCGCGCCGGCAAATGTGACCAGTTTTACCACTCACGGCATGCAGGGAGCCATCCGCGTGTATTGGACTGTGGGAGGTCAAAGTGGCTTGCAAGGCTTCAAGATTCACCGTCGTGCCGGCAATAATCCCTATGAATTGATCGCTTCCTACGAAGATGATCCCATGCTCCTGGTGGGATCAACCAGCTATGAATACTGGGATACCACCGTGGAGTACGGAGTGCATTATACCTACACTCTGGGCATGGTGAATGCTACAGAATATGAGTTTATCCACAATGTGCCACAACCTGCCGCACTTGGACCGATGATCGATCTGGTGATGAGCACAGTCAGCGGAACACACTCTGACACACTTACCCTGGGCAGCAATAGCTATGCCAGCGATGGCCAGGATTCCTATTGGGATGTATCCAAAAGCAGTCCTAGCACCAACTATGTGTGGATCGCTTCCTGGCAGCCTTATTGGGGAAACAATGGCACCAGCCTTTCACGCGAAGTCAGAGCTGGTTATGATCTGGACGCGGACGTCAAAAGCTGGACTCTGCGGGTACGTTCCGACCGTCTGAACATTCCCCTGCAGATTGCTCTGGATATGCCTGTAAACCGCTCAGAGAAGCTCTATCTTTATGACTCTGGAGCAGGAGCCTGGCATGACCTCACTAGCAGTGCCTATCAGTTTATGGTAAGTAATAGCAACGTGCGCACGATGACTCTGTATTGGGGAAATCTGCAACCTTCCGCCAGTCATGCCTTTATGCAAAATCAGGTCTTCCAGGGCGGAAATGCCATCAACTTCGGTTTCAGCTTCCAAAACAGCTTCCTGATCGATCACTTTGATCTGTATATCAAGAATGCCACGGATAGCTTGTCCGTGCTGGAAAACCACCCCGCGACGATCAGCAGTTACAACTATATCCTGCCTCAAGCTGTGGATCTTCCGAACGCGAAAGTGTATCTGGACGTGGTGGCCACCGATGGCCTGGTCAACACATACACCTCTGCCCACACCCTGGCTTTTGTGCCTATGTTCAACCTGTTCTATTCGGAACCGGGATGGATAACCAAGAGTAATCCTTTCACAGATACCAATTTCAGCTTTTCTGATGTCTTTGGAGAAGGATCAATGGGCTATGCCTGGGGTGGCGAATGGCTGAACGTTCCCACTTATGACTTCAATACTCCCTATTTCGTGAACGCGACGGATTACGTCTTTGAAAGCACGACATCAGCTGTGCTTGGCAATGAGACTGAAGTGAACATCATCCCCGGCTGGAACTTTATTGCCAATCCGCATCTCTGCGTTTATGATGTCTCAGCTCTGCGTTTCAAAGTCAATGGTAATCTCTTCCGCTTTAGCGAAATGATCGACCAAAGCCTGATTTCCCGCGCGATCTATGTGTATAGAGACAATGGCTTCCAGTTGGTTGACAGCATTCAACCCTATGAAGCCTTCTATCTGCGTAGTTACGCGTCTTTCGGAATGGATGTGCAGCTGAACTTCTATCCCTATTTCGCAGCTCCACAGATCACTCCTCCGGCACCAAACTGGAGTGTGAAAGTTACAGCTTCAGGAACTGATACGGATTATTTCCGTTTTGGAGCAAGCCCCATCGCGGCTAATGGCTACGACTTCCGTACTGATTTACCCAAAGCCCCGAGCAAAACTCTCTTTCCTGCTATCTCTACCTATCTGTGGCATCCTGAGGATAACGATTTCCCACAGCTGCGGGAAGAATTTAGAGCCAACTTCAGCAGTGCCGAAGAACAGGATATGGTCTTCAATTTCGCGATAACCGTGCCGGATGACAACCCTGTGGAGTTCAGCTTTGAACCCATGAATGTCCCCAATCACTGGACACTGCGGTTCGTGATGGATGGCATTCCCATGACCATCACGGAAGATGCCCTGTATCAGTTTGACCCTCTCGAAGCAGGCACATATCAAGGCTACATTAGAGTAAGCAACCATCCCGTCAGCAACAGCGATCTTGTGCAAGGCCCCATCAGCCAGCTGAAGGTGTTTCCCAATCCCTTCAATCCCAGCACCACCATCATGTTCCACAATCCTGTGGCCCAGGACATGAAAGTGGATATCTACAATATCCGTGGTCAAAAGGTGTGCAATCTGTTTAACGGCAGCATGAGCTCCGGAACCCAAAG
>JAJOKA010000064.1 GCA_021206555.1 Candidatus Cloacimonadota bacterium
CACCTGCGGAGGGCATCTCTTTACCTGACAATAATCTGCCTCGCAGGTCATAGAGGTGGAGCTCAGACTTATGGCCCAAGAGCGAGCTTGATTCATACTTCAGGTTAATGGTGTTTCCGGAGGATAGGGTGAGTAACGATGGATACAGGCTTAAAACTCCTGTGTGAGGTAATTGCGCTGAGGCATTAGAGCTCACGGAGCTAACAACGCCGTTTAACTGGATCGTCTCACCGGGTTCAGGGAAAAGCAGTTCCTGGATCACGGTGTTGTTCGTCTGAGGGTCTTTGACAAGATGCTTCGACGTTTTCGCGTTTCCGGTGCGTTCCCAGTTTCCGGACGAGTTGGTCGGATCATTGTAGTATTGGTCATAAACCGTGGCATATTCAAAATAACTGCTATAGACGGTGATTCCCGCGGCGGGACTGCCGTTAATGTCCTCCAAATGCACGTTCAAGGTATAAGTGGAGGCAGGGGTATACGGATCCGGGCTGATGGTCTGGCTGTCCTTAGCCCAAGTAATACCTGTGTCGTATTCACCATGGCCGAAGTAATCTGGAGCATAGACACGCACTGCTGATTGCCCTGGGGCAAGAGGGTGTATGTGCACGCTGATATCATTCTGATGTCCCCAGCGTAGCTCCTCCGGGTAAAAATATCGTGCGGGGGTACAACTCAGACGGAGAAAATCCTCATTTCTCTGGATCGTGAATCCGGGGATTTCCTGGTTCAGGTTGATAACGAAGACCGGTTCGGAAGGCTGAGTGTAGTATGGGGACAGATAGAAAGAACCGGCAGAAGTTGTAAAACACAAATCGCTTACTTCAAACCCATCCCACCAAGCCTCATCTCCGAACATCACAAAACAATCATCAGCATCATCAAACCAGACCCTGGCCAGAAACCTGGGGACAAGAACATTCCCGCTCAGACCTGTCAGCCCCATGAGTATCAAAAGCAAAAAAAGAAACTGTCTTCATGATTCCTCCTTTATAGATATACTATACTCATCAGCATAGAAAGCAAATTCGATGTGAAATGAATATCAACCGGAACCAAAAGAACTCCCTGTAGCTATGTCCGCCTTAGGAGTGTAGCCCCAGCTCACTCAGCTTGCGCGAGAGATTACTCTGTTGCAGGCCAAGGGCTTCCGCTGTCCTGCTGATGTTCCCGCCATGCAGCTTGAGCTGAGTGCTGAGATAGCGGATTTCAAATTGCCGCTTTTTCTCCGCAAAGGCGATGCTTTCTTGCCAAAAGGCGGCATCACTGCTGGAACTGGATGCGGCTCCGGGCAATACCGGAATGATGTCATCCGGTTCCAGAATATCCTGATCACATAGCAGATAGATGCGCTCCATAATGTTGCGCAGTTCGCGTACATTGCCCGGATAGGGCTGCGCTTGCATGCGCTTTAGAGCAGCCGGAGAGAAGTGTTTGACTCTGGTGGCCAGTTCCAGGGCCAGGTCAACCGCAAAGTGCTCGATCAATAGCGGAATATCGCTGATACGCTCGCGCAAAGGCGGGCTTTCGATGGGCACCACGTTGAGCCGATAAAACAGGTCTTCCCGAAACTCGCCTTTTCGCACCAATTCCGGAAGGTTCTTGTTTGTGGCGGCGATCACCCGCACGTCGATACGATGAGTCTGATTGCTGCCCACGCGCTCAAACTCCCCTTCCTGAATCACGCGTAAGACCTTGGCCTGAGCAGCCAGCTCCATGTCTCCGATCTCATCCAGGAATATGCTGCCTTTGTCTGCTTCTTCCAGCTTCCCTTTCTTGCGAGCCTGGGCTCCGGTGAAAGCGCTTTCGTAGCCAAAGAGTTCGCTCTCAATCAGTTCGCGGGGAATGGCCGCACAATTGAACTTGATGAAAGCCTTGTCGGTGCGATTGCTGCGGGCATGGATCAAACGAGCGATGAGCTCTTTACCGGTGCCGCTTTCGCCATGGATCAGGATCTTGGCATTGCTGGGAGCCACCTTGTTGATCAGAGCGTTTAGCTCTTGCATCACCGGTGCTTGACCGATCATCTTCCAATCCCGTTCACTATCCGCCTGCATGCGCATTAGTTTCAGCGACATCGCGTAAAAATCCAGAGCTTTCTTCACCGTGATCTTGATCTTAGGCAGGCTCAGGGGTTTTTCCAGAAAGTCAAAAGCGCCCAGCTTGATGGCCTTGACGGCATCGCTGATATTGCTGTTTCCGGAGATCATGATCACCGGGATCTGGGGCAGGGATTTCTTGATGCTTTCCAGAGCGTCGATGCCGTTGCCATCCGGCAGTTTCACATCCAGCAGGATGGCATCGGGATCCAGGCTGTCCAGCTGGGCAAGCCCTTCCTCGATGCTGCCGCTGCCATGGCAGATATAGCCTTCATCTTCCAGGATGTTACAGAGCGTGAGGCGGATGTTCTTTTCGTCGTCGATAATAAGGATGTTCATACTGCTTCAGCCTCGATGATGAGCGTGAACTCGCTGCCTTCGCCGGGCTTGCTCTTCAAGCGGATGATGGTGGAATTGGCATCACAGAGCTTTTTGACCAGGGCCAGACCCAAACCGGTGCCCTTGCTTTTGCGGGAAAAATAGGGCTCAAAGATGCGCTGAAGATCAGCAGGATCAATGCCTTTACCCTGATCCTGGATGCTGAGAACCGCGTATGAGCGTTCCTTGTAGAGCTTGATCGCGATGCCTTTCTTGTCCTCGCTGGCATCCATGGCATTTTGCAGGATATTGGTGACGATCTGATAGAAATGGGTTTTGTCGAACTTGATAGTGATCCCGTCCTCCAAAGCGAGCTGAATCTCATAGTCCTGAAGGTAGGACTTCAGGATATCGCGGATGGATTGCGCGGGATTGAAACTCTCTGTGGCAGGCTGATTTACCTTGGCATAGTTCGAGAA
>JAJOKA010000025.1 GCA_021206555.1 Candidatus Cloacimonadota bacterium
CTATCACAGCGTAATCCCCTTTGACCTCAATCTGGGCGAGGACTACAATCTTTTGATCCTCAGCGGCCCCAATACCGGTGGCAAAACTGTGCTCATGAAAGCGGTGGGCCTGATCACCCTGATGGCGATGTCCGGATTGCCTATCCCGGCTGATGCCGAGAGCAGGATCGGCCTTTTTTTCGAATGTCTTTGCCGATATCGGCGATGATCAATCCATCGAAAACGCGCTTTCCACCTTCTCTTCGCATCTGGATAAGATCCGTAAGATGCTGGATGCCGCAGACCCCAAAAGCATGGTATTGATCGATGAAATCGGTGCGGCTACCGATCCGCAGCAAGGTTCCGCTTTGGCTCAAGCAATCCTGGAACAGCTGGCAGGCCTTGGAGTAAAGGGCATCGTAACTACCCACTACACTGCGCTCAAGGTCTTTGCCGAATCCCATCCCGGCTGCGTAAACGCCTCCATGCAGTTTGATCTGAAATCCCTGATTCCCACCTATAAATTCAGCACCGGCATTCCCGGAGACAGCTTTGCCATCGAGGTTGCCGCTTCTTTGGGCATGGACGCGGCTTTGATCGAACGTGCCAAAAGCCTGGCGGGTAGTAAAAACATGGAGTTTACCAATCTGCTGAAGAAACTGCAGGAAGAGAAGAAAAACCTGGCCAGGCAGAGCTATCAGTACGAGCTCAAAAACCGCAACCTGGAAGCCCGGATTGCAGAAGCCGAAAGCAGGGAACAAGAATGGCAAAAAAGAGCTCAAAGCCCGTCGCCAACGTCATCTGAAAGAAACTGCAGACCGAGCTGATCTCTTTTCAAAAGCTCTATAACCGCGAAATATCCGAGATCAAGACGCTGGACAAGGATGAACGCAAACGAGTTTCGGAAAGAAAATTGCAAGATATTACGGCTAAGACGGAAGAACTCTCGCGCGAACTCATCCAAAGCTCCGCGGAAGGATTGCAGCCCATATCCCACCCCAAAGTGGGGCAAAAAGTGTGGCTGGCAAATTTCGATGCGGAAGCTATCATCCTGGAACTGCAAGGCAAAAATGCCAAGGTGGATATGAACGGCATCAGCTTCAATACCGAAGTCGGGAACCTCTACCTGCCCCCAAAGAGTGACAGCGAGAAGGTGAAACCGATCAGCACAATCAGGGCTACACCGAAGGTGCAGACGGAGCTCAAGCTCTTGGGGCTCACCTTTGATGAAGCAATGCCACTGATCGATGAGTTTTTGGATAACGCGCCATGGCCGGATTCAGTACCTTGCGCATCGTACATGGTAAAGGCACCGGAGCCCTGAGAACCAAAGTGCGCGGCTATCTCACGCGCAAAAAGATGGTAAAAGGCATCGAAACTCCGCCCCTCTTTGAAGGTGGCAGCGGAGTGACGGTGGTGAAGATATAGCGGGAAAGCCCGTAACCTAGCATTCCGATGCTGCGAAAGGAACGAAATGGACAATAGCCTCATCGACCAGATCCGATCAGCCAATGACATCGTGGACCTCGTGCAGAGCTATATCCCGCTCAAGCACGTCGGCACAAATTGGCGGGGCATTTGTCCCTTTCACAACGACACCCGTCCCTCGTTCTATGTAAGCCAACCGAAGCAGATCTACAAATGCTTTGCCTGCGGCAAGGCCGGCAACGTATTCACCTTCGTGCAGGATTATGAGAAGCTCAGCTTCATCGAAGCTGTGAAGAAACTGGCCCAAAGAGTGGGCATCCAGGTTCCCGAGCGCGAACGCACCAGCGTGGCTTCCACCAAGCGTCAGCAATTGATCCAGGTATATAAATCCGCGGCCGAATTCTTCAGTCAGATGCTCTTTGAGCATGGCGAAAATGCGCTGGACTATCTGAAGAAACGCTCCTTCGATCCACAAACTGCCAAAGATCTCTCGCTTGGATATGCCCTTCCTTCCCAAAAAGCCTTACTGAATCATCTGATGAAGGAAGGCTATGGAGTGTCCCTGCTCAAGGAAAGCGGTCTTTTTGGCGAGTATTCCGGAGCTTTGCAGGATCTCTATCGCGACCGTCTGATCTTCCCCATCCATAATAACACCGGTGATGTGATCGCTTTTGGGGGACGCATCATGGAGCCCAAAGAAAACGTGGGTAAATATATCAATTCACCCGGCACAGAGCTTTATACCAAAGGCAAAGAGCTCTATGGCCTGTATAAGACCAAGTACAACATCAGCAAAATGGACTACTCTCTGGTCTGCGAGGGCTATTTTGACTTCCTGCGGCTTTATGAGAGCGGATTCAGCAATGCTGTGGCCTCATTGGGCACGGCATTGACGGAAGATCAGGTCTATCTGCTGAACCGCTTTTCCAAGAATGCCGTGATGCTCTATGATGGTGATGCTGCTGGCATCAAAGCGGCATCAGGGGCGGACTGGCCTGCATCAGCAAAGGTATGCAGGTAAAGATCGCGATCTCCCCCCCCGGTGAGGATCCGGACAGCTTTATCCTCGCCAAAGGCAAAGACGCGATGCAGGCTCTGATCGATCAAGCTTCGGATATCATCAGCTTCATGGCCACTTCAGAGCAGATACAAAGCCCTGTGAAAAGACGCATTGAGCAGATTTTGGATGCCTTGCGTTTACTGCAAGATCCGATCCAGCGTGAACTGAGCGTCAAAGAGGTGTCCGAAGCCTTCGGAATCTCCCAAAACGCGCTGCTGTCCAGCCTGAGGCGTTCTACCACGGCCTACGCGCCCAAGCCGGCGCAGGAAGCAGCAGCTCTTCCCGAGACCGAGATTCCCGATGAACGCTATGCTTTGATTTTGGGGCTCAGAGACATAGAAAGCTACAAACTGCTTGCCTCCGAGCTAAACGCGGATTATTTTACTAGTAGGCTGCCCAAACATATCTTTAAT
>JAJOKA010000129.1 GCA_021206555.1 Candidatus Cloacimonadota bacterium
CCGGAGATTGCGTGGTGCAGAGTATCAATGATGGTATGGGTATCCTGTTTGTCAGCCTGTCACAGGATGCTCCGGGAATAGCACGCGAGATCACCAATACAGCGATAACTGACCTGACGGAAAAAAACCACCTCAGTGAACGCTGTTGTAACTGCCGGGGAGACGACCTGAGGTCAAGGGAACTGGCCTTGAATCACGGTTTTCAGTTGGAAATGGCGGGCTACTATCTGGAGCGGTCATCCTTAGCGGCATCCGGAAAAGCTATGCAGGATTTGCGTCTTTGGCAGATGGGGGATACCGACGCCTGGCTTGAGTTGATGGTAGAATCATACCGGGATCTGTGCGCGGTATATGCCTGGGATCCGGAAGCCATCCTTCGGAACCGGCAAGCTTTCATTCAGGATATGGCAGAGCGCGCGGCACACAGCGAAGCATGGTCTTTGTTTCAAAATGGCAAGTTGGTGGGAGGATATCGGTTGAGCGGTGCTTTTATCGAAGATATGGTGATCCTGCCGGAGTTTCAGAACCAGGGACTGGGTACTGCCCTCCTGCATGAGGCCATCAGACAAATCGGCCGGAATGGGCATTCCAAAGCCTGCCTGAGAGTGGCAGAGGCTAATACCGGTGCTTTGCGGCTTTACCTCAGAGAAGGGTTCAGTCTGCTCAGTCATTTCGCGGAGCATGGATATCGGGCAGGCAAATAGAGGTGGCAGGTTGCAGGTGTGAGGTGTGAGGTGTGAGGTGTGAGGTGTGAGGTGTGAGGTGTGAGGTGTGAGTGAGGTCGCCGACCACTTAAAAACTTTAAAACCTTACAACCCTAAAACCCTAAAACCCGAAAACTTGAAAACCCCACAACAGGAAATTTCAAAAAACACTTGACTCTTAATGCATAAGTTTTATAGGGGGTCTTACTAGTGAATTGGAGACTGTATGAACATACATTTTCGTGATGTGCAAACTGGCAGCGTTGAAGCCAGAGCTGTTCTGGAAATCGCTGAAGGCGTTTTTCTGAACGAAGTTACCATCCTGAATATCGATGGTGAGATTGTGGTGGAATTCCCCAAAAAGAGCTTTGTAGGCAAGAATAAGCGTACATTTTACATAGACATTATCACTTTCGAGGATGCGGACAAACGCATCGTGTGGGAGCTGGAAATCAAAGAGGCTTACCGCAATTGGCGCAAGACCAACAAGAAAGTACTGGTTTACGAAGAAAAATAAAGATAAATGGAGGATCATTATGATCACCGATCTGCAAGATGTATTATCCGCCAACATTAAGGGGATGAAACGCTCTGCCATCCGTGAGCTTCTGAAGTATCTAGGAACTCCCGGTTTGATCTCATTCAGTGGAGGCTTTCCCAGCCCGCTGACCTTCCCGGTGGAAGACCTGAAGACCATCATGGTGGAAGTGATGGAAACCGAAGCTGCTTCTGCTCTGCAATATGGCGCCACTGAAGGTGACATGCTATTGCGCACCCTGCTGGTGGAACGCTATAAGTCCCAAGGCATTGAGATGAGCATCGACAATATGATCATCACCACCGCGTCGCAACAAGCGCTGGATCTGATCGCCAAGATGTTCATCGATCGTGGAGACTATGTGATCGTGGGCCTGCCTTCCTATCTGGGCGGTCTTTCTGCCTTCAATTCCTACGGGGCCAAGATGATCGGCATTCCCATGGATGACGAAGGTGAGGATCCCGCCATCATGGAAGCCGAGCTCAAAAAGCTGAAAGAGATGGCAAAAAGCCGAAGTTTATCTATCTGATTCCGGATTTCCAAAATCCGCCGGCGTGACCATGACCGAAAAACGCAGAAAAGAGATCATTGCCCTGGCGCATAAATATGACGTGCTGATCATCGAAGACAGTCCCTATCGCGAGTTGCGCTATGAAGGCACTACCCCCAAAACCATGTATGAACTGGATGGTACCGGTCACGTGGTGATGTTGGGCACTTTCTCCAAGATCTTCTGCCCCGGTTTCCGCATCGGTTGGGTCGTGGGTCATCCCGATGTGCTGGATAAGATCGTGGTGGGCAAACAGGCCACCGATCTTTGCACTCCTCCCTTTACCCAAAGGATAGCCGCGCGTTACATGGAAAAAGGCCTTTTGAGCCCCAAGATCGAAGAGATTCGCCAGATGTATTCCCTGAAGCAAAAAGGCTTCCTGCAAGCGCTGGATCAGTATATGCCGGAAGAAATCACCTGGACCAAGCCGGAAGGCGGGCTCTTTATGATGGCCTCCGTTCCCAAGCATCTGGATACCGGCACTCTGCTGTTGGAATGTATCAAAGAACAAAAGGTTGCCTACGTAGCCGGAACTTCATTCTTCTGTGACGGTGGCGGCACCAACACCATGCGCCTGAATTTCTCTTATGAAACTCTGGAGAAAAACGAAGAAGGCGCGAAACGCCTGGGCACGTTCTTCAAAGACGTCTTAGCCAAGAAATAAAGAAAACTCATATAAATACTGGAGGAACAATGTCCACTAAAGTCATTAAAGACCGTGCGGGCATGATCATCAAAGAGGAAGACGCGCTGGAAAAGATGGAGGTGGAAGCCACCGAAGTCAAAGCTCCCGGTGAAAAAGACTCCCCTGTGTTGATCTATTACAATTGGTGCAAAAGATGCGGCATCTGCGTCGCTTTTTGCCCCACCGGCTGTCTGGGACTCAAGAGCGATGGCTCGCCATACGTTCAGGCACCGGAAAAATGCATCCACTGCGAAACCTGTGACCGCCTTTGCCCCGATTTTGCGATCACCGGAGCCAAGGAGAAATAATGCTTAAAAAGACTACAAGCAAAAGCACCAAGGCAAAAGAAGCTAAACCCACGGCTACGAAAGCCGAAACCGTGAAACAAGAGAGCAAAATCCAGGAATTGCAGACTACGCGCGAGCGCAAACCATAATCATGCAAGGCAATGAAGCCGTTGCCTATGGCGCTCTGGATGCGGGAGTGAACTTCTTTGCCGGATATCCCATCACCCCTTCCACGGAAGTGGCAGAAATCCTTGCGGCTGAACTGCCCAAACGCGGTGGCGTCTTCGTGCAAATGGAAGATGAGATCGCTTCCATCTGTGCCATCACCGGCGCGTCCCTGGCCGGAGCAAAAGCCCTCACCGCGACCAGTGGCCCGGGCTTCTCTCTGATGCAAGAAGGTATCGGCTTTGCCAAGATCACCGAAACCCCTTGCGTAGTGGTAAATGTCCAGCGTTTGGGCCCATCCACCGGCATGCCCACCAGCCCTGCTCAGGGCGATATCATGCAAGCTAAATGGGGCTCGCATGGGGATTCTCCCTCGATCGTGCTCTATCCGGACAGCGTGAAAGAAAGCTATGAACTCACCATCCGCGCAGTCAATCTGGCTGAGAAATATCGCACCTGCGTGATCCTGCTGATGGACGAAGTGATCGGACACATGCGGGAATCCGTGCGCTTGCCCGATATGGCAAACGTGCGAGTGATCAATCGCATCAAACCCACTGTGCCTCCACACTGGTATAAACATTATGATGAGAACCAAAAGTATCTCTCTCCCCTGGCCAGCTACGGCGAAGGCTATCGCTTCCATGTAACCGGGCTCACCCATGATGCCCATGGCTTCCCTACCAATAAATCAGGTGAAGCAGCGGAGATGATGGAAGCTTGCGGAAGAAAAATCTCCTACAATATGCGTGACCTCGTGCAGATCGAAAGCCGCGATATGGAAGACGCCAAGATCGCCATCTTTACCGCCGGCATCACAGCCCGTGCTGCCAAAGCGGCAATCGCAATGGCTCGCCATGAAGGGATCAAAGTGGGACTCCTAAGACCCCTCACCATCTGGCCCTTCCCGGATGATGCCGTGCGCAAAATGCTTCGCGATGTGGATACCGTGATCGTTCCCGAACTCAATCAGGGACAGATGATTCACGAAATCCGTCGCCTCACCAAAGACAAGAGCGATGGCGACGTGATCCCAATCCAGCGCGTGAATGGCCAGCTGATCACGCCCAACGACATTCTGCGCAAAATCAAGGAGGTTTGCTGACATGGCTAATATCCCTCAAAAAATTGTGCATCAGTATCTGCGTCATGACAAGAAGTTTCCGCATGTGTGGTGCGCCGGATGCAGCAATGGCATCGTTTTGGGTGCCATCATCCGCGCCATAGCTTCGATGAATCTGAACCGCGATGATATCGTGATGGTCTCTGGAATCGGATGTTCCTCACGCATGCCGGTTTACATAGATCTGAACACCCTGCACACCCTGCATGGACGCTCAATTGCCTACGCCACGGGCGTTAAACTGCATAAACCGCACATGAAAGTGATCGTGGTCACCGGGGATGGTGATTGCACTGCCATCGGCGGCAATCATCTGATCCATGCCGCGCGCAGAAACATCGATCTCACCGTAATCCTGATCAATAACAACATCTATGGCATGACCGGTGGACAGTGCTCACCCACCACCCCGCATGACGCCATCGCCACCACGTCTCCCTATGGCAACATCGAGCCGGACTTCAATATCTGCAATCTGGCTATGGGTGCCGGTGCCAGCTTTGTGGCTCGCACCACTGCTTTCCACGTAACCGAGATGCAGAACTATTTCCAAAGCGCTATCGAGCATCCGGGATTCTCGCTGATCGAAGTCGTATCAGCATGTCCCGTGATCTATGGCAGGTTGAACAAGAAAGGCGGAGCACCACAGATGATGAAGGAATTCCGGGACAATTCCATCCCGCTCACCGCTGTGGATAAATTACCTCCGGAAAAGGTGGCAGGCAAGATCCAGCGTGGCATCCTGCGCAAGGAGATCCATCCTGAGTTTTGCAGTGCCTATGCCGATCTGGTGGACCGCGTGAAGGACAAGGAGGTTTAGCATGGATAAGAGCTATGAAATCCGTCTCTCCGGTAGTGGTGGACAGGGCCTGATCCTGGCTGGCATCATTCTTGCTCGCGCAGCTGTGATCGATAAACACAAGGTTACGCAAACCCAGAGTTATGGCCCCGAATCCCGTGGTGGCTATTCCCGCGCGGACGTGATCATCAGTGATCGCGAGATCTATTTCCCGGAAGCCACAAACTTCAACTGCTTGCTGGCCCTCACCCAGGAAGCTTGTGACAAGTATCTCTTTGATCTGCGGGAAACCGGCATCCTGATCATCGATACCACTTTCGTCAAAAACCTGGCTTTGGCCGCGGATAACACCTATGAGCTTCCATTCACCGAGATTGCCATGGATAAACTGGGCAGCCCCATCAGCACGAACGTGTTATCTCTTGCCTTTTTGGTGAAAGTGACCGGCATCGTCAGTGAAAAAGCCTTAGAAACTTCCATCCGTGAAAGCGTGAAACCCGCCTTTGTGGATCTCAATCTCAAAGCTATGAAACTGGGCTTTGACCTGGCCAAAAACTACGGTAAATAGGAGCAGAGCGATGGTGAAACACATCAGCCATATCGGGATCGCGGTGAAAGACCTGGAC
Organism: Candidatus Cloacimonadota bacterium; assembly: GCA_021206555.1. Lineage (GTDB taxonomy): Bacteria > Cloacimonadota > Cloacimonadia > Cloacimonadales > Cloacimonadaceae > UBA5456. Next base: position 5,478 of record JAJOKA010000129.1, read on the forward strand.
GAAGGCATCGCCTTCTATCAGAAGCTGGGTCTTGAGCTGGAAGCCATCGAAGAAGTACCTTCCCAGATGGTGAAAGTGGCCTTCTTCCCAGTGGGCGATACCAGAATCGAACTGCTGGCTCCCACCTCCGAAGATAGCCCCATCGCCAAGTTTATCGAAAAGAAAGGGGAAGGCATCCAACACCTCGCTTTTGCCGTGGATGATCTGCCGCAAGCCCTTCAGGAATCCGAAGCGGAAGGCATCCGCTTGATCGACAAAGAACCTCGCCCCGGCGCGCATGGCGCTGACATCGCGTTTCTGCATCCCAAGTCCACCGGTGGCGTTTTGATCGAACTCTGCAAAGAAAAACACTAATCAAACATAAGTTAATCCCAAGATAGAGCCTGGGGCATTGTCCCCGGGCTTTTCCTTTGGCCAAACTCCCCAATTTCTCGCGCAAGATTCAGTATCTTCCTCTATTGGAATAAATATTGCTTCTATAAACAGCACGCTGCTCCGCGGGAGGAACCATGAATATGAGACCGCTCTTTGCGCTTACTTATCTGCTTTTCTGCTGTTTAGGCCTCAGTGCTGTCAGCAAGGTACCGCCATTGCCAAACAGAGGCTACTTTGGAGGCGAACTCTCTGTATATGCCTCCGGCGACACCATTATGTATGTCTATCTCAATACTGAGGACTCATCCGATACACCGGAGCGCTATGCCAGATTCCGCATAAGTATCGATGCCGGATACACCTGGCAGGAACACACCATTCCTCAAGCCTTGGACAGCGCACACGTCCCACTCTAACAATTTTGGATGACGGCATATTGGTCACCTTGGACAGATATCAATACATATCCACCGATCAAGGTCAGAGCTGGACTTTCTTTGACGAGCTTCCCGCGGTCTGGGAAAGCAGCCCCTATTTCTATGATAGAAACGGAGAGTTGGCCCATTTTGAGTTGAATCTGCCCTATCCGGAGTGGGAGCAGTATGACTTTGTGATGGAAGGCAGTGAGACTGAATTGCTCATGCCTTACAGCTACTACCTGGAAAACGATATCAGTATGAATGACACTCCCATGCCCTGGACTTCAGATCATTCCTTGAGCGGCATTCTCCGCACCAACAGTGGGTTACATATCAAGCAAGCAGGGGGCGGGGACAATGATGGCTGGCCAACCTTTGTGGACAAGGTGATTATTGGTGGAGAAGTGAGCTCCTCGCCTCAAAACTATCCTTTCAATCAGGTGTTTCAGGGAGGTTTGCTGGATCATCAGCCGATGGGCGAAATGCCTTGGGATAATCCTGCCCGGCAATATGGTTACTGGTTTGGTCAGGGAGAGGGGCATATCTATATGATAGATGTATCCGGCAGCAGCTTTTCCGGTTGGCATGGAGTTATCAGCGAGCCCCGGGAAGTGGTAACTCCGGTTTACAGCGAGTATCCGCCCAATGAAGACTCGACGATTCTGTATAACAATGTTTACACCGTGCGTGATACCACCTGGTCATCATTCCCAGGGGGTATTTCGTCGGGCAGGACACTATTCGTTGATGGCGAACTATGGATTAGGGGAGATTCTCTGGAGAGCAAACTTGGGTTGCCAGCGGAGATATTAAGCTGATTGACAATATTTTGTTAACTAATACATCGTATGCCGATGATCCCATCTACAACTATACTGACTGTCTCAATCTGGTTTCTGAAAAGAACATTGTGATCAAGTATGCTTATGTGAATCCTGCGGACAGCATAAGAATGCACTGCTTCTTAGGCAATCATTACGGCCCCAGCTATATCTATGCCAATCTATATGCTCTCGGCAGGGGTGAAAGGGAAGGCCTTTTTACCTTTGAATATCAGCATCCCCATCCTTCGACCCCGGCAGTAGAGCTGGAAGTCGATGGTGAAACCGTGCTCTATGATAATATCGATCTGCATCGCTATCGCTATCCTCCCACAGCAGAAGAGCCATGGCCGGCTCACATCGATCTGCCCTGGCACAACCCGATATGGCCGGAGAAAGCTCCCTATCTGGATCGCGGCCCCCTCATCATCCATGGCAATATCTATCAGCGTAAACACGGCTACCTGCACCGAGCGCATAACGATAGCGATTATCCATCGAATAGCGGTGTGTGGGATATTGAAAACGACTTGTGCGGAGGTCCCACTAATCCCGTGCCATATCCCGATCCGGTGATTGATGGCCTGGTGCTGCTCAGTCGTGACTTCCAGGGCACACCCGGTGATAAAGTGGGCTACAATGTCACGCTTCACAACGAAAAGCGCGCCCAGTTTCTGAGTGACGAAAACAGCTGGTACCACCGCTTTTGGGATCACGGTATCCGGCTGAAAACAGATGATTATAGTCGCTGGACTCATAACGCGCGCTTCAGCACAGCAGTGAAGAGCAAGCACTTCGGTCATCGGGATGGCAAGTTTGTGTTGGGAGCGAATGATGCTTTGCTCTATGACACAGTCAATAGCGTTCACGATTACAGCTCTGCCACCAAAGGCCGGGGTACCATCCTGGGTGTGCAACTGGATGCAGATTCACACCCTGTCGTGCTTCAGTATCAGGCATTTACGGATTTCTACGGGGAATCAGTCCTCAACCTCATCAGTTTCGCGACTGGTACCCAGGAAGTGTTCAATCTACTCACCATTGAGACCTTGCCAAACCTGATAGGATTCTGCATCATGCCCGACAACCGGATTATTCTCGCCATCTATCAGGCGGGTTTCATCAATCTCTACGAACTGGGTCAGAATGGTGAAACTCATCTTATGTGGAGCAAAGACTTTTCCGCTAACAATCTCTGGGGCAGCAGATTGTATCTGATCCCGGCAGGGCAGGACATATTGGATCTATTCGTCTGGGAGACCTCAGATCCTACCATTCGGGATAACTGGGGATACATCAGTCACGAGCGCGTCCCGGTTCCGGTATCAAACATTGATGCCACAGCGCCGGTAGTGCTGCCAGCCACCATCACTACCTACCCCAATCCCTTCAATCCCAGCACCACGATCAGCTACTCCTTGCCTACAGCCGGCAACATCAACCTGGATATCTTCAATCTCAAAGGGCAGAAGGTAAAATCTCTTGCCCGCGATGAATGGCAGACAGCAGGCACCCATCAGAGCGTTTGGCATGGCCTGGATGAAAAGGGACGCCCGGTAAGCAGTGGCATCTATCTCATACGGCTGACTACTAAGGACAAGTCTCTCTTCCACAAAGTGATGCTGATGAAGTAAAGGGAGTAAAGTCATAAAACAAAATTCTGCTACTTGAATGCAAACCCCAATGAAGAAGTGCTTTATGCGAACAGGAGAACACATGAAAAAATTGCTCTTATCAATATGCTTTACGCTATGGTTGGTGATTCTATGCGCTAACCAGATCGAAAGCAGGCTAGCTTTGGACATCGCCAAAGGACTCTTTACTCAGATGGGAGGAGCCGAGGCTGACGCGAGCACTTTGCAGGAATACTCTTCTGAGCCGGGAAGCGCGGATATCTATATCATTCGCTTTTCTCCCAAGGGTTTTGTGATCCTGGCGGCTGATGATCGGTCCGTGCCTGTTTGGCATATTCGCTGGATAGTGATTTTCCGATGCAAGACCTTCCGCCTGCAGTAAAGTGGCTTCTAAGCGAATATGCCAACGCTGTAGCCGAGAGCCGCAAACTTCCGGATTTACCGCCTGATCCGGCTTGGCAGAGCTTGATTAGCAGCGATTTTAGCGCTTATGAGAACCATCGGGATGTGGACCCCTTACTCACCACGACCTGGAATCAAAACTATCCATACAATTACTCCTGTCCTGTAGATGCCGTCGGCCCCGGAGGCAGAGTCTATGCGGGATGCGTAGCCACGGCTATGGCTCAGGTGCTGAGATATTGGGGACACCCCATCACCGGATTCGGTGTACACAGTTACAACGCTCCCGGCTATGGTTTTCTCACCGTCAATTTTGGCGCCACCACTTACAATTGGGGCAATATGCCAAACTCTGTTTACACGGTGAATACAGATGTGGCAAATCTGATCTACCATTGCGCTGTATCGGTGAACACAGCTTTTTCGCCCACCGGCAGTGGAGCTTATGTTGCTGACGCGGAGGACGCACTGGAGAGTCATTTTCGCTATCACCCTTCCGCTCGATACGAAGCTGCTGCTCAATCAAGCGCTGCGGTTTGGGCAGGCAAACTGAGGCTTGATCTGGACGCGGGACGGCCAATATTGTATCGTGGTCAATCCTATGCAGAAGCTCATGCCTGGGTGATCGATGGTTATCAGAATATCAATCAATTCCATTGCAATTGGGGTTGGGGTGGCAGTGCCAATGGTTACTTTCTTTTAAGCAACCTCAATCCCGCAAGCTATAATCTTTCACAATCTCAAGCAGCTGTTCTGGGCCTCTATCCGCTTACGCAAGGAAACTTGCAGGGCGTGGTCACATCCGGGGTCGTGCCGCTTGCAGACGCGGTGGTGACTATTGCCGGTCGGCAGTTTACTACAGAAGCTGATGGCAGCTACTTGTTCAACGATCTGAACACCGGAAGCCACGATATCACGGTAAGCAAGGAGGGGTATTACCAACACAGCGAAAGCGCTCAAATCATCGCCAATGAAACCACCACCTTGAACTTCAATCTCAGTGAACCGCTGTATCCGCCCGATGACTTGCAGGCAGAATTGGTAGGTGATGATGTGCTGTTAAGCTGGGAGACACCCGTAGCTCCAATCCTGATTGATAGCCTTGCCTGGGGCGATGGAGCCTTCTCCGGAGCCTATGGTTTTGACACGGCTACGAGTTTTGAAGTAGCTCAACGCTGGGATCAGACAGACCTCGGTCAATACTATTTGGGGCAGCTCACAGAGGTGCAGATATATCCCTGCCATGCTGATTGTAGCTACACCATCAAAGTCTGGACGGGTGGCAATAGCGCAAATCCGGGCACCCTGGTTCATTCTCAAACCCTGGCAAATCCCCAGATCAATAGCTGGAATACTGTCGTGCTTCCGGATGCGATTGACTTTCCTGAACATGGGGATCTTTGGGTGGGCTACAGCATCACAACGCAAGGCGGATTTCCCGTTGCTTATGATGCGGGACCGGCTATCGATGGCAAGGGTAATATGTTTGGCATGGCCGGAAATTGGGCTTCCATGCTATATTATGGCCCGCAGTACGATTTCAATTGGTTGATTCGGGCAGTAATATCATACACAGGCAGGAGCGTAACGGACAACTTGACTCATGCCCGTGAAGCAGATAGAGAACTCACCGGCTACCGTTTGTGGCGCTTTGGGGATGATGAGGAGGATGATCCGCAATCCTGGACATTGATCAGCCCGGAAACCATTAGTGGAAATACCTATGTCGATCCCCGATTCAGCGACTTACCCTTAGGCACATACAAATGGCGGTTAAGGCTGTCTATACTTCCACCGCTACATCCCAGCCGGCCATCTCCAATCATTTGATCCAGGGGGATGGCAGCTCCGATAAGCCCGGAAGTGTCCATCGCCAGCATGCCTGGGCAAATCTTGTTAACCTGGCCCGCAGTGGTGTCCGATATTCACGGGTATCCCATCAGCAGAGTGCAATATCGGGTCTATGCCCATGTAGCACCGGATTTTCCTACTATCGAGCAGTATCTGCTCGGCAGCACAAGAGACCGCTTTTTCATTCACAACAGCATGATGGACAGGATGTTTTACAAGGTGCAGGCTGTTGCCAATCCTTGATATATACATCGTGTCCCGAGCCTCCCTCGGTTTGTAAGCGCTATCCCAGTTACTTGAAGCCAAGCCAATTTCGCGCACCTCCCAAGCCCACAGCGGAGACGAAGATGACAAGCGCTTTCGACTTCGAGCAGCGGGATCGCCCTCCCCCTTGGACTTCTATCCGAAGGATTGGAGTTCAAGCAGCGTGATCGCTAATGTAGA
>JAJOKA010000045.1 GCA_021206555.1 Candidatus Cloacimonadota bacterium
CGTGAGCAGCACAGCAAACATGGTGTCTTTATCGGATATGATCGGCACCAGGGTTTGCTTGTGTGAATGCAGTTTATGCTTTTCATCAAAGAAGCTGTATTCTGCTGATAAATAAGCGTTTTCAGGCTCAGCCAGCACGGACAGGATCTTCTTTTTTGTCCATCCGCCGCTCTTGATTCAGTTTCACAGTCTCAAAGTACTTATCGTAAAAAATCCCAGAGGTGAAAGCCCACGATGTGCTTGGCCGAAAGATTTGTCAGCAGTGTCATGGCTTTGTTGACCAGGAGGATCTTACCGGAGGCATCCATCAGCAGCATCCCTTCTGAGGCTTGTTCAAAGATGCAGCGGAAGAGGGTTTCGCGCTCTTCCAGCTCCTTGCGCACCTTTTCCAGATGCGTCATGTCCTGCATGGCCACGATTACCTTTTGATAATCCTCAATGGTGTCTCCGGTGATGGTCCAGGTGATTCTGAAATGCAGCTTATTGCCTTCCAGATCGTAATTTATGCCCTGGCCGTCAAACTGCTTGCGGCCATCTGCTATGGCAATGATTGATTCCATTATGCAAGCAGCAGCTTCGGCCTGGAAGATCTTGTGCATGTTTTGCTTAAGCTCTTCCAGGCTTTTAGCCTTGTATAGTCGCAAGGTGGCATTGTTTACATCCAAGACTTTCAGCTCTTGGACACATTCGGCAAAACGTTCCGGATAAGTATGGAAAAACGCGCGTAGATCGGTCACACCTTCGGCGCGAAGACTTTCCACAAATACATTAATCAGTGAAAAGTCCTCTACCCACAGGGATACAGGCGACTGATCAAAGAGCATTCGGTATGAGCTTGTAGTAGTTTCAATCATAGTCAATTTGTGCAATTCCTAAGTTCTTATCCGGCTATAATGCAATTAATGAGCCTATTTCAGGATTAGCCGCTGAGTTTCCAGGGCAATCATCAATTCTTCATTGGTGGGTATCTTGAGCACGATCACTTTTGAGTTCGCTGTGCTGAGATCTGGATGTCATCAGTAAACTTGGCATTTTCTTCTTCATTGAGCTCGATTCCCAAAGCGCTGAGCTCGCGACAGACCTGTTCACGCAGGATCGGCATGCGTTCGCCCACGCCACCGGTGAAGATCAACACGTCCATCCCGTTCAGTGCCGCGAAATAGGAGCCGATGTATTTCTTGATTCTATAGCAATATACGTCATGGGCCTGGATAGCTTTGGGGTTTTTGCGAATCAGGATCTCTTCTTCGATTTCACGCATGTCGTTCGAGATATGCGAAAGCCCCAGCATGCCGCTTTTCTTGTTCAAAATGCTGTTCACTTCATCCACGCTCAGCCCCAGGCTCTGTTGCATATGAATCGGGATGGCGGGATCGATGTCACCGCAACGAGTGCCCATCATCAAGCCTTCCAGAGGGGTGAGCCCCATGGAGGTGTCGATGGATTTGCCGCCGTTGATGGCAGTGATCGAAGCGCCATTGCCCAGATGGCAGGAGATGATCTTCATCTCTTCCAGCTTGCGTCCCAGGAACTCCGCGGCTTTCATGCTCACATATTTATGGCTGGTGCCATGGAAGCCATAGCGACGGATCTTGTGAGTTTGGTAAAAATCCAGAGGCAGCGGATACAGAAATGCTTCAGCCGGCATGGTCTGGTGATAGGCAGTATCAAACACACCACATTGAGGACAATCCGGCATCGCATGTTTTACGGCTTCAATGCCCTTGAGATTGGCAGGATTGTGCAGCGGAGCCAGAGAGATGCACTCGCGCATCACGTCCACCACGTGGTCAGTTACCACCACGGCATCTGAATAATGCTCTCCGGCATGCACCAGACGGTGACCCACAGCGTCAATATCCCTTAGATCGCAAAGCATGCCATTGGTCTTATCCACCAGAGCTTCAAGGATCAATGCCAGGCCTTGTTCATGATTCTCAATCACCATTTCCCGTTTCTTCTTGGTGTATTTCTCGCTTTTATAGGTAAACAGCGCGAGGTCTTCTCCGATGCGTTCGGCGATGCCTTCCGCCATTACTTCTGTGCTCTCCATGTTGATCAATTGGTACTTGATAGACGAGCTACCGCAATTCAGTACTAAAATTTTCATGCAATTCCTCATTAGATTTGTGTTTATAGGTGCATCCAATTAGGCAAGGCCATATATGTCAATGCTTTTGTGCTGATTCCATCCAAGATTGGGGAGATAGCCCAAATTCATGCCATAGGAATGAAAGCGGAGTGATAGGATTGCAGACGTCTCGTCTGCATAAGCAGCGCAGCTGCTTACTTATACGGAACTTCACTACGTTTCGACACGAGGACGTGTCGAATCCTATGTCGCTCAGGGGCTATATGGCGGTATTGAAACCGCCACAACGGGGGTTGCCCCAAGCCTTCTGCCGGATACTTAGCTTCTACTTCGGCTCTACTTTACCTCATAATCACTTCATATCACGAGGAGAACATGAGGTGAAACAGAGCGTAACTAAAGGCATAGCAGTCTGCAGGCATCGGGGAAACAAAAAAGGCGGCCGAAGCCGCCTTGGGGATTTTTATTCAGGATATTGCAAGAGGCAATCCTGGCTTACCTGTATCCAGTATGCCTTGCCGGGATCCATAGTCGTAATTTCATTGCGACTGAAGTGATCTTCCAGATGGCGAACTTCCAGCAGATAGGAGGATATCCCTGCCAGCGCTGTGGGGATGGCCAGGGATTCATGGGGCAGATAGCCCACCAGATTCCAGCCCTGTTTAAGCGCGATGGCCTCATTTCCGGCAGTAAATCCATCCACAACGAGAGTTCCCGCGGAGGAGACATTTACCAGATAGCCTTCAGCGGCTGATATGGCATCCAGGGTGTTGAAATGGTCTGCCAGAGCGGGGTTGAAGCTTTTGCCGAGGCTCTTGATCTGTAGCAAATTGGGAATATCGCCGAGGTTGAGATTGCCGCTTTCGGGCAACACATTGCAGCTGATCTGGTTCCATCCGGCTTGCAAGGGTATTTGCAGACTGAGCGGTTGGACGCCCAGCGGAACTTCCAGTTCGGTAGCCTGTCCGCTGCTGACGATCACGTCTTCCACCAAAAGGTCTTCGTAGCCATTGCAGGATATCAAAAGGCTGTAGCTTCCGGGACTGAGGTAACGGAAGAAGGCTCCGGTATTGGCATCGCTGCGCACCTTGGTGAGGCTGTCATCGTGATTCACGACGGTGATGGTAGCATTCAGAGGGTTTCCGGAGGCATCGGTGATCAGGCCATGGATGCCGTTTAAGCCTTGCTCCAGATATCCCAGCATGGCGTCATAATTGTAAGTCCAAAAGCTCGGCAAAGTGCTGGCAGCAGGATTTTTGGTGTTTGAGATCTCGAGTGTCACTTCTCTGCCACCGGCAGCATAATTTGTCCAATCCTGTCTGTTCCCGGTAGTTACATACCAGGCCGCGCCATTGGTGATGCCATTGTTCAGATAGGTCATATAGCCGGCCGGACTGTTGGTCTGAGCGCTGGTGGCATAGGCCCGGGAGATGCTCTGATACCAGGCATCGTCAACGTGCAGGTTGTATTGATGATCCCAAGGATAGTTCACCACTTCAGCTCCGCCATGGAAATTGGCCACGAGATTGAAGCGCTGTTCCAGGCCCAGATTCATCATGTGAGTAGTCTCGATCTGGCGTGGATTGCTGCTGTATTGATTGCCATTGGGATCCGGGAAGTTGCGGTTCAGGTCATAGCCATTGTTGTTATACCTGCGGGCTCCTGACACTGTGGTGTTGCCGCCATAATAGGTTCCGTCAGGATTGGCATTGGGGTTGATCCAGAGTTCGGCATTGTCCATCAGGTTGGTGAGCCGGGGATCAGCGCCATAACCGGATAATAGAGTGTCAATCAATCGCAGCATCAGCACATAGCCCACAGTTTCGTCACCATGCATGGTGGAGGTGTACATCAGGCGGGGCTCGGCTTCCTGGACGTTTACATTGTTTGATACCACAGCAAAGAGGATTTTGCGACCGCCCACAGTGGTTCCGGCATCCACGATGCGGCAGAGATTGGGGTAGTCATTGGCGAAGGCATACATCATGCTGAGATAGGCGTCATAGGTGGGATAGCTGTCCCAAGACCGCATCTGGCCGGGGTTGGTGGCCATTTTAGCTTCAGGATTGATGCCGGGATGGGGCAGGAGCTGAGCCTGAAGGCCGGTATCTTGGAATGCTTCCCACTCATTGTCATTCGCATAAGCATAGACGTGGTGCCCACGCACATTGTCGATGGAGACGATCTCGCCTAATTCAGAGAGACGGGAATGGTCTTTCAAATTAAAACGGAAGTAGTATTCATTTCGCTCACCCGCGCAGAGAACTGCGAGGGTGAGCAAGAATAGGGCTATAAGGGTTAGTCTTTTCATTTAGCGGGTGTTCCTTTGATGGCTTTCACGGTGTAAAAACGGCGTGACTGGCTTGCCACCACGCTGTGATAAGTGTTTGGGGTGGAAGTAATAAGGCCGAATTCACCATCAGGAGTGTCGCAGGCATATACTTCGTAGTAATCCGCGTGTAACACGGCTTCCCAGTTTAGCTCAATGTTCGCGCCATTAAGCTGAATGCTGACCACGGGTTTATCCAGACTGCTAAGGATGCCGGCTTCGATCTCCAGGGGAGTATCCGTGCCGATTTCTTCACCAAAGCCTGGCTGCACACTTAACAGGGCATCGTATATGGTATCAGAAGCGTAAGAATAGACACGGAAATAGACGATTTCGCCGGGCTCGGACAAGTGCACGATAATCGTGGCATAGGCATTGTCTCTACCAATTACGATTTCAGCGCTTCCGCGACATTCTTCACCCACGAAAGCTGCTACCCAATCATTGTTCATGGCGGGATAGCCTTCGATGGAAACAGTGGCATAAATGGTAGCCGGATTGTTGGGATAGTTCACTACTGTCCAATCCGGTTCATTCACCGGCAATACGGTCACTTGAGTTTGATCGCTGGCACTCAGTTCGCCATCAGAGACGATGAAAGTGAGGGTTTCTGTGCCTACCCAGTTTTGGGTTGCGGTAAGGGTCACCAGCATGCCGTTGATGCTATACAGAACGTTGGTATTGCCCACGATCTGGACATTAAGCGGATCACTGTCCGGATCACTGGCATAGCTTGCCATATTGATCTGCAGACTCGAGCCATTCTTAGTCGAAGCTGAAGCTGGCTGGAAGGTTGATCACGGGAGGATGATTTGACACGTCAAAGACTTCCATGGTGGCTTCCAGCCCGATAATGGGATTCACCGGATCGTTGGAGGCGATGTTTATCATGGCAGTGTAAATGCCTTCACTCATGCCTGCTGCGGAGAAAGAAGCAGTGATCTGAGCTGAAGCGCCGGGAGCCAGAGTACCGGAAGAAGCGCTGAGGTTAAGCCATTCCACCGGAGGAGCATCCATGGTCATCACGAAGGTGTCGGAGATAGTGTGAGGTTCGGCATTGTAAACATCACCATTTATGGTATAAGCCAGGTTCAGATCACCGCTCTGTCCGGCAGGGATGCTGACGTTGATCGTGGCAGTTCCGGTTTGACCTCCCTGAATAATACCCCATCCGGAGGATGTTACACCAAACCAGGTGATGGTGTTTCCATCAATGGTGGGTAGCATGGCAGCAGAACCGCCGGTCATTTCAGCAGCATTATTGATCGTGATCCCTGCGGGAAGGGTGAGGATTATCTCTTTCAACCACTCTGTGTCAGTGCTGGCATTATACACCGAAATCTCCCAATCCATCGTAGTTCCGGGAACGTAGGCATCAGGATCCACGCTGAGGTAACTGCCGTCAATGCTGCGTTCGCCATTACTTGTGGCAAGGGCAAGGCCTTGAGCCCGGGTTTCAGAAAGCGAGATGCTGTAGTTCAGAGTTTGACCACCGGTATTGGTGATGCTGAAGCTATCTGTTCCGCTTTCGCCAATGAGCAAGCTAGCGCTCACACCTCCGGCATTAACACTGATAGCAGGAGGATTGTAACCGATCCCGCTTACCGGTACACTTAGGTTGGAGTTATTAGCAGCATTCGTGGCGATCACGATGTTGCCGCTGTAAGTAGCTGCTGCAGTGGGACTAAAGACCACCGCGTAGTCACGATATGCTCCAGCCGCGATGTTGATGCTGATGGTATTGCGCTCAGCTTTGGAGCCCAATTCACCGCTTCTCTGACTGATGCTGAAGCCAGTGGGAGTAGTGATGCTTCCGGTAAGCGCGATATCTCCGGTATTGCTGATTCTAAGAGTCTGACTGCGGTTTTGCCTGCAATCGTGTCCTCATATTCTAGGCTGCCGGGGTTTACTGAGATCAGCGCCTGGTTTGTAGCTGCGGATTGGTATCTTAACCTGATATTGGGTTTGATGTCCGACAAGTTGCCACCGGTGAAGACATCTGTCTGGTTAGCAGAATCGCTTTGGATATAGCGATAGCCACCGGTTGAGGAGGATACCTGTACACCACCGGATCCGTTCCAGGCATCTGCAAGACCAAAGGCTGTGTCCAACACGATATTATCCACACCATTCCACTGGAATGGAGTAGTGAGAGTTAGCAATTCATAGCCACCGGCTGTGGGCATATACGAAGTATTGCTATACACCTGTTGCATGCCAGCAGAGCTTTGCCAATCAGTAACGTTTGAAGCCGTGGTGTGTTTCATTCGAATAATGAAGTTCGGAAGGGCATAGATAGGGGCTTGGGTAACATTGAAACCAATATGCGTAATGGTTGCGGCTGCGGTAAGCCCTGCTGCAGTGAGCTCCGCAGCTGTGTATATGCTCTGACCGTGTCTGCTTTTGTAATAAATACTTAAGGGGTTTGCTGTAGAGCCGGTAGCTGACGTGGTGCCGGTACCGATGGTTGCTTCCGAAAAGTCTCCGGGGGTAGCGGTGGCTGTATTCGACGGATCAGAAGTGCCTCCGGGATACACGGCTACAATGTAGTAGCTGTATACAGTACCATTAGTCACGGCATTATCCTGATAGGTGAGCGCAGTGAGGGTGGTCAGCAAGGAGCTGTTCCGGAAGATCTGATAGGAGCTTGGAGTTCCGCTTGCGGGCGCACTCCAGTTCAGAGTTACTCTGCCATTGCTGGGAGTCGCGGTCAGGTTTTGCGGAGGGAAAAAAGTATTGGGCGCTGTGGAGGCCGGGAACACAATGTAATCGATCCAAGCACAGTCACTTCCACTGCTAACCGAGCCGTCTTTGCTGTAAGTCCAGCTCAGTTCGCGGGTTCCTGCTGCTAACTCGTATGTTGCTTCAGTCCAGTCCACCGTACCGGCCCAGGAGCCTAGCTGCGTGCCATCGACGTAGAATCTGAGGAAGTCATATCCTGATTCGGACGACACTTTGTAGCGGAAGCTGATGGTTCCGGGACTGCTGAGAACGCGGGTAGTGCTCATGGTGCTGGTCTGGCTGTGGGTGATCGCACCGCTTTTGGCAGCATAAGTGCCTTGATAAGCTCCTTCATTGGTAATAGTCCAAGGCAGGTTACCGGACATTACCCAGGGATAACTGTTGAAGTTGCCGCTTTCAAAGTCTTCCAGGATCAGGCCGACAGCGACTGCTTCATTCTTGGAAGCAGTATAGGCGCCTGCTGTAGCATTGAACACAAGGTTGGCAATGCTGCCCACGCTCATGGAAGCGGAGGCGGTGAGGCTGAAACTTACTGTCCGGCTACCATTGGCAGCGATAGCACTGAAGTTTGCAGAGCCCGTATTGATGGTAATCCCTGTCGTAGGGCTGCTCAATGTAGCTGTTCCGGAAAGGCTTGCGGCTGCACCCTCGTTCAGGATCGGCATGGTGATGGTCACAGTTTCACCGGGATCCAGACGACCGTTGTTATTGCCACCGGGATCGGAGACTGTGAAGGTTCCGAAGCTTAGCGCGGGAGCGTTGATCGTCAGACTAAACTGATGAGTCCAGGTGTTTGTGCCGCTCACCATAGTAATGGTAAACTCGGCCTGCGTGCCATTGGCGATGTTATTCGCAATATTGAAGGCAAAAGCATTATTGCGGATCACAGAAGCTCCTGCAGCCAGAGAAGCGATGCTCTCTGTGGCATCGGTAATAGTGATGCCGGGGGTAGCGCAGGTGAGTGTCGCAGTTACGTTCGAAACAGAGTTTGCGCCCACGTTTTTGAAGGTGGTATTGAATCTTCCGCTTTCGTTGTAATCTGGCAGGTTATTGTTGCTATCGGCATACACGTTGCTTTCCACTGTCATAAAAGGCCCACTGGCTGGAAGCACCTGAATGGTTTCCTGACGCGTGATCTTGCCACTGCTGGTGATCACAAGGTCAGCGTCACCCACAGTGCTGAAGGGCGTGAAGTTCAAAGTGAGTGAACCGTTGGCCGGAACGATTGCCGTGCCATAGAGGGTTCCATTCATGGATAAGGCCACTCTGGAATAGGGCTCAGCGGTGATGTTCATGCTATCCAAGCCCAACATGATCGCGGGCGGGAAGGTGGCGGTATTGACTGTGGGTTCTCCATAATAGGGCATCAAAGATGGATCGCCCATGATGGAATAGATTTCCCAATAGTAGTTTTTGCGACTGCTGGTGCTGGCCTGCACGGCCATATTGCCCATAAAGATGGTTTCACCGGTGGTTTGAGCCCAATCAGCCACATTGTTGGGAGCGTGGAACATCGCGTCATAAGCCCCAAGCTTGGTGGGATCATAGGCATGAGCAGCAGCTTGCGGAGTCTTGTAACCCACTGCCCAATAATAATCTTCGTCCCAATATGTGTTGTTGGTGCCACCGATATAAGCAGCACCGGCATTAGCAGAGCGGATGATGGATTCGCCAAAGCATTCACCGACTGTGAATTGGTTTGTTATACAGCAGTTACCCACCGCCACGAATGGTTTATTGACATTGGTCAAAGCCTGCATCTGAGCACCGGTAAACTGGGGGTCAGCCCAGGATGTGGTGCTGCCATGAGCTGTGTAGTTCAAGTATCCACGTCCTTCTGCGGCATTAGCGCGGATCTGAGTAGCGGAGGATCCGGAAGCGGGATAGAGATAGTTGTTTGAGGTAATGCCATTAGCAGTGTTGAAGTAGTGCGTGGTGGCGTAGTTGATCGCGCCATTACCATGGGTTGGAGCCCAGCTGGCATCGACGCCGGCGATCAAAACAGTCTTTGCCAGATAGCTGCGATCCGGCATTGAGGTCTGGGCAAACATCATGGTCTTATTGATCACATTATTGAGCTCGGTGGTATTGGTCACAGAGAAGCGACCAAAATACATTTCAGGCAGATAGTCTGTACCGTTCAGACGCACATAGGCGAGATCTGAAGGATGGCTGCCGGTGGCGCCGGTGGGAGCGATAACGTTGTTGCCACTGGTGGAAGTATCGCCCACGATCAACAGATAGGTAGGAGCGGGATCCTGCGCGGTGGCAGAATTCCAAAGCCCTTGCATATAAGTAGTTATGGCGGTGGTGGTATTGGCCACAGTAGCACCCGTGCCCACGGTAACAAGGTTTACAATGTAGCCTTGTTTGCGTTTGAACTCAATATATGGAGCCATCGTTGCCGTATAGGCAGGAGGGCAGAGAATGACCATTTTGGTGGGATAGCTAACCAGGCTGGTCCTGGTGTCGTGGTTCCAGTTGAAGATGCTTTTGGCAAAGAGTCGCTCAAATTCCCAAGAAGCCGTCTTCGCCATCATATCCTGCGTTGCGGCCAGATCGGGACCCACAAAATCCACTCTGATATCGGCAGCAGTGGTAATCTCCAGGTCATGGGTCACAGGATTGTATCTGACTGGCTCAAAGTAAAACTGATAGAGCCTCACACCGCGCATGATTCCGATCTCTTCGATCGAGAAAGCAGGGTTTTTGCTCAGTTCGTTGCGCGCATAAAAGGTAGCGTTCTTCTCAAAAGGGATGCTGGCATAATCCGCGGATTTTGAGACCGAAGCTTGCGCGGGAACGATGCCGCGCGTGATTCCACTATCCTTTTGCGCTGAGTGTCGTCTTTTCCTGAGCCAGGATTTCGAAGCGTACTTCCGCGCCCAAGGGCACAGCGATGATTCTGCTGTTCACGGCAGTTTGGCTTCGCCACGCGACCGCTGTGGCCATAGCCCTCAATGCTGATTTCGTCGAAGCTGCCGCCTTTGGTGTCAACGGTTTGAAGATGAAATTTTTCTACAGCGATGCGTAAGTCAAAGCCGTAGTCACTGTTGTTCTGTAGCCTCAATTGATTGGGGCTGTTTGAAATAACTACATCTCTTCCTTGTGCAAACAGGGGGGTGAAAAGCCCGATGATCAGCATGATCATCAAGAGTTCTACGAGTCTGTGTTTTTCTTGCATTCGGTCTCCTTTTCTGAATACTAAAAGCCTGATGGGATAGCTGGTCTGTGATGGATAAATACCTCAAGCTATTCCATCAGGCATATAAGCTATTTGTGATTCATTAGATAACTACAAGATGCACGATTCGTTCCTTATAGCGGAGAAACCACACAAATACTGTTTCTGCAATGTCTGGAGCTTCGGAACAGATGCAGAGGAAGCAGAAGCCCGTATCCAGGGTGGGCAGGCGTTTGATTGCGTTATTGGAAGGATTCCTCCAGTGCGGCTTCTGGGATCACATCCACAAAACGCTTCTCTGAATCAAAAGCAAAGCGCAATTGGATGGTCTGGTATGGCAGGATGTTTTCTGCCAGTTCCGGCCATTCGATCACTGTGATCCCGCTTTCCAACATGTCAAAGAGTCCCATATCCAGCAGTTCTCCCTCATCCTTCAAGCGGTAAAGATCCAGATGGTAAAGCGGGAAGCGACCGCAATGATATTCTTTGAAGATCACGAAGGAAGGGCTGTCGATTTCCTCTCCAATGCCCAGGAATGCACCCAAAGCCTTGACAAAGAAGGTCTTGCCGCTACCCAGATCTCCATATAGAGTGATCACGGAGCCGGGCCCCAAAAGCGGTGCAATGTAGTGCGCCAAATCAATTGTGTCTTGTTCGCTGTGTAAATCTATGCGTTTGGTCATGGTTAATCTCCTTATCAAAAAAAGTCCCAACAGCCTTCAAAACCCGGGTTGGCCGGCTTTCAAAGTCCCTTGGGACATTTGTGGCTTGTATTATCAGTCCTGAAGATATTATAGGTTGATTGGTGAACTATGCAAATGCTATCTGGGGGCTGGGTCATTATCCCACGCAGCTTTGATTAGCACGCGGATTACGCGGATCACGCGGATTGCCTCCCTGGGAGTTGAAAGCGCTCACTCAATTACGTGAAGCCAAGCCGTTCGCTCATCTCTCGAGTCATGAAC
>JAJOKA010000084.1 GCA_021206555.1 Candidatus Cloacimonadota bacterium
AAGCAGGCCATCCGCTCTCGCTTCAGACTTGGGCATGCCAAAGCGGCTGCCTTTGCCTGAAGCGAGAATGATGGCGCATAGCTTAGAGGGCGTTAAATTCCTCAATGGCTTTATCCAGTTCATCAAGGTTTTGCTCGAAGGTTTCTGTCCAATACTCGGGTTCCCATTGCTTGAGGATTTCTTCGTAGGTCTTGCCTGTTGCTCCACCCAGGTGTAGTATTTCAGGTTGTGGATGCGTTTTTTGTCTTGATAGCTGAGCTCCAGGAAGTTGTCATAGGACTGAGACTTCAGGCAGGCTTCCTCGTCCAAAGCGGCTTGCAGACTGTTGTAATCCCCCTTCAGCTCGCGCTGTTCGAGGACTCTGCTGTCATACATGTTTGCCGCGTCGGTGAAGCAGGTGAAGATCACGTCGTCTTCATTATACTCGAAATACTTGGCCATCTTGATGGCAGCCAGGAGGTTACCGATGGAAGAGATACCCAAGAGCGGCAGATCTTTCACCACTTCAGGCTTCACCCCTTTGGCGATCAGGGCTTGATGCCCGCTTTCCTCGTTGAATAGGCGCAAAAGGCGCATGCAGTCTTCATCCCGGATGGCAGCAACGGCATCGGTATTGCGCACATTGTGCACCCAGGGGATGTGTTTGTCCCCAATGCCTTCAATGCGATGTCCGCCAAAGCCGTTATTGAGCAAGGTGGGACATTCAAAGGCTTCCGCGGCAGTAGTCTTCAGCAAAGGATGGATCTTTTTCAGATAATCTCCGGCAGCGATGGTGCCCGCCGAACCGGTGGCACTGACATAACCGGAAAGGCGGTTTGAGGGCTTTTTGATCAGCTCATAGACCTCTTCGATGGCATTTCCGGTTACATGGTAGTGCCAGAAGGAATTACCAAACTCATCAAACTGGTTGAGGATCACATATTGAGGATCGGGACGCAGTTCAGCGCATTTGTCGTAGATTTCCTTGACGTTGGATTCACAACCGGGAGTGGCGAATACTTCTGAGCCAATCTCGCGCAGCCAGGTAAAGCGTTCCTGACTCATCTCTTCCGGCAAAATGGCCACCGCGGTGCAATCCAACAGTGCGCAATCAAAGGCACCACCACGGCAGTAATTTCCGGTGGAAGGCCAAAACGGCTTTGTGGATATCGGGATCAAAGGTTCCGCTCACCAGACGCGGAGCAAGACAGCCATAAGCAGCGCCTACTTTGTGCGCGCCGGTGGGGAAATACTTGCCCACCAGACCGATGATGCGAGCTTTCACCCCGGTGATTTCGGAAGGGATTTCCAGATAGTTCGGCGCTCCGAAAAGCCCGGTTTTTACATCGTTCTTCCAAGTAATGCGGAAGAGATTGAGAGGGTTCACATCCCAGAGCCCGATGGGAGCGAGCTTCGCTTTGATCTCAGCGGGGATGTCTCAGGATAGATCTGCTGGCGAATCGTGGCAAAATGATCCCACGCGCCTTGCAACGGGCAGCGTTCTTCCTGGCTACCACAGGATCAGTTTTGACAATTAGTTTCGGCATTTATACTCCTTTTGATATCGAACACAGAGGAAAAGAGAGAAAGAGGAAGCATTTTTTAAAATCCTGCATGCTGTGGCACAGCTCATCGAGTAGCAGCTTATCATCCGAATTCACTCTATATATCATATACTCTGTGTCAAATACTTGTTAAGTCTCAAAGTGTTATGTCAGGGCATCCTGTGCGGGAAAAGCCTCTTCACTCCATCATTTAGCTTTGTTACATGAAAATTGATCAAGAGACCGGTTGGCTTTTCTGCCAGGTTCAGGTAGCTGATCAACTGAGCCTGATGCAAGGGCAGCACTTCGTTCACCGCCTTTAGTTCGACTATCACACTATCTTCCACCAGAAAATCTGCCACAAACATACAATCCAATGGCGTACCTTTGTAGCGCAATCCTATCTTACATTGAGAGATGAACCGGATTCCACGGATTCTGAATTCATGCTCCATACACAGCTGATAGGGGCGTTCCAGCAAACCGGGCCCCATCAAGCGGTGTACTTCCATGGCACATCCAATAATCTCGTAACACAGTTCATCCAGACGTGTTTTATCTATAGGCTTTGTCACATGGTCTCCTTTTGTTTTTACCAACACAGAGTTAAAGAGGAAAAGAGGAAGTCCTAACTGGATACAACCCTCTTCCCTGAGCTTTACTATTTACGTATCTAATGCTTCATAGCATTACTCAGAGGGCCGGCTTGGTCACCGTCTTCAAAACTCGAATCCTCTTTTACTCTTTTCCTCTGTGTTAAATACCTCTTTTTCTCTCTTGCTTATTGTATAAAAGACGATAGTTTCGAGCCGGGGTTACGCAGCTTGCTCATGAAGATCATGGCGGCGATTACGAAGGGTTTGAATCCCGCTTCCTGGTATGTATGCAGACGGTAGCGTTCGAAGACGCTTTTGGCCACCTCGCCTTGTTCACAGCTTACACCGCTGATGTCAGCAGGAAGGCAATGTTCATATAGCGCGTTGCCGTCACGAGTGAGCTTCATCATGTCTTCCGTGCATTCCCAATCGATATGGCGTTTGTTTTCGGCCAGGCAATGAAGTTCCAGGTCTTTAAGGCCTTGTTTATCGCTTTGTTTGAGGAGTTCGGTGCGCTTTTTGCATCACGGCCATGGGCGCCCAGGATTTGGGATACACAATGTCCGCATCCCGGAAAGCATCGGCCATGTTGCTGACGTGGCTGAATGATCCGCCGCTCTGTTTGGCAAAGGCTTTCGCGCTTTCCAGCGTGTCGGGTTGCAAGTCGTAGCCTTCCGGATGAGCCAGCACCACGTCCATGCCAAACCTGGTCATCAGATTGATCACGCCCTGGGGCACGGAGAGTGGTTTGCCATAGGAGGGTGAATAGGCCCAGCTCATGGCGATCTTCTTTCCTTTGAGCGCTTCCCATCCGCCAAAGTAATCTTTGAGCTTTAGCAAATCGGAGAGGCTCTGCGTGGGGTGATCCAGATCGCATTGCAGGTTCACCAGGGTGGGGCGCTGAGCCAGAAGACCACTGGCATAGCCTTCGGCCACGGCATCCGCTACTTCCTTCATATAGGTGTGCCCTTCTCCGGGATACATATCGTCTCTGATCCCAATCACTTCGGTGAGAAAAGAGATCATGTTGGCAGTTTCACGCACGGTCTCGCCATGGGCGATTTGTGATTTCACTTCGTCCAGTTCGGAGAGCCCCAAACCGAGGCCATTGACCGCTGAGGCAAAGCTAAAGCGAGTGCGCGTGCTATTGTCACGGAAGATGGAGATGGCCAGTCCGTAATCAAAGATACGCCAGGGCTTCTTCTCTTTGTGCAGCATTTGCAGCATTTCTGCCACCAGCATTACCGCTTTCAGGTTGTCGAGGCTATTTTTCCCAAGTGAGCAGGAAATCCTTACCAAACAACTCCGGAGTCAGAGACTCAAGTTCTTGTAAACGCTTATTGAATTCTGTCATGATGTCACCTCTATATTCTTATGGATACATGTGTTTAGCTGCCATCTCCACGGCATCGATGATCTGTTGATAGCCGGTGCAACGGCAGATGTTACCCTTAAGAGCCTGACGGATCTCGCTTCTCGTGGGGTGATGGTTTATCATTAGCAAAGCCAAAGCGGAGAGCACCATCCCGGGTGTGCAGAACCCGCATTGAATGGCTCCCGCATCGATGAAAGCTTGTTGCAAGGGGTGTAAAGTGCCGTCTTCACCGGCGATGCCTTCGATGGTGGTGATCTGTGTGCCCAACACGTCCTTCAAGTAAAGCTTGCAACTGCGTTTAGCTTCGCCATCGATGAGCACGGTGCAGCTCCCACAAACGCCGATATCACAAGCTATCTTGGTGCCGGTGAGCGCTAGATCCTCTCGCAGCCAGGTGGATAGCTTCGTCTCGTAAAGGGTTTCAGGGATATGATGTTCAAGGCCATTGACAGTGATCATGGTCGCGGTCTCCTTACTTTGATGGGTTGGTCATAGTAGCGCGCTCCTGTAGCTCGATAGATGGCATTGGCTATGGCAGGAGCAGTGATCTCCAGAGTAGGCTCGCCAATCCCTTTGGCCTTTGATGGCGAAGTGGGATCGGGGTTTTCTACGATGATAGCGGTCATTTCCGGCAGGTCTGTGGCACGGAATACCCTGTATTGATGATAGTTTGTGGGGATCGGAGTGCCAGCTTTGAGTGGCACTTCCTCGAGCAAGCCATAGCCGGCTCCCATGGCCATTCCACCATAGAACTGGCCTTTGACCAGCTCGGGATTGATCGCTTTGCCCACGTCGTGGGCTGCTACTATATTGAGCAGCTTGACATTACCGGTTTTGGCATCCACTTCCAGTTCCACCGCCTGCGCGGCATAGACCCAGGTGAAATAGGCATCGCCATGGCCGGTTTCTTCGTCCCAGCTTACCCGGGGAGCCTGGAACACGCCAAAGGCATAAGGATACACTTGTTTATTGTAACACAAACGGATGGCCTCTTCCCAAGCGCAGATCAGCTCTCCGTTCTCATCCAGGATATTACCGTCAACAAAGCTACTTGCCTTTTTGCCATACTGCTTTTCCAGCACTTCAGAGATTATCCCCTTCAGGATCCGGCAGGCATTGGTTGTGGCTCCACCGCCCAAAAGAGTGCCTCGCGAAGCCACAGTGGTTCCACCATCAGGGATGTTTGAGGTGGAAGGCATACGGTAACGAATCCTCTTTACATCAAGGCCGAGCTCTTCCGCAGCGATCAGGATCATCGCGCTCTCGGAGCCCTGACCGTTTTCATGCACACCGGTCTCGATCAATACCGAGCCATCGGGTTGCACATTGACGATGGCACTGTTAAAGTCTGTGCCTTCCGCGCCCAAACTCATGCCCCGATAGGAGATAGCAAGGCCGATGCCATACCATTTATCCATAGCAGGATCGCCGTAGCTGCAGTTCTTACGTTTGGTTTCATAATCAATCTCGGAGAGCACCTTGTCCATCACCTCTTGGAGGGAAACGGTATGGGTATCCAGCACCTGATTGGTGATGGTTGTAGAGCCCTGCTTCACCATATTTAGGCGTCTGAAATCCAGCTCGTCCATGCCCAGTTCCTGCGCAGCGATCTCTACTAATTGCTCGATGGCAAAGTTCACCTGAGGTGACCCGAAACCACGAAAAGCTCCGGTAAAGACGTTATTTGTATATACCCCATAGACATCGCAATGCACATTGGGGACCATGTAGCACCCGCAACACTGCACGGTGCTGCGCCAGGTGACCCAAGGTGTCACACTGCAATAGGCCCCGCCATCCGCCACCATGCGGACTTTGACAAAAGTGATATGGCCATCCCGCTTCAAACCCATGCGATATTGCATGGTGTATGGATGACGCTTGTAACTCTCACGCATGCTCATTTCACGGCTATAGACCAGCTTCACCGGACGCTTCACAAGATAAGCACAGAGCGCAGCACGGGCGCAGACCAATGCGGCAGTATCGTCTTTACCACCAAAACCCCCACCCATAGGCACGGTCTTGACCTCCACATCCTTGAGTGATAAACTCAGAGTGGAAGCCACAAACCTGCGTGTGCTAAAGGGATGCTGCATGCTGCCGATCACTTCCATCACGCCATCCGGTCTGAAGTGGGCAAGCCCGCATTCCGGTTCCAGATAGGCATGCTCAACACGAGAAGTGTTGAAGCTGCGCTCGATCACCAAGTCTGCATCCTCTTCTCCCTCAGTAATATCACCGGTGCGCACACAGTGGTAATTGCAGATATTGGAGCCATGCTCTTCATTGATCAAAGGAGCGTCGGGCTGTAAGGCTGCTTCAGGATCATAGAGGGCGGGAAGCTCCTCCAGCTCCAGCTTGATCAAAGGCAAAGCTGCCAGAGCCTGAGCGCGGGTGGTGGCCACCACCAAAGCCAAAAACGTCTCCACTGCTGCGAATACGGTCACTGGCCAGAGTGGGATAATCCCGGATGATCTGCCCAAACTTGATGGAGCCGGGAATGTCGGCAGCTGTGATGACCCGGATCACACCCTCAGCGCGCTGGGCTTCTGAGCTGTCAATACTCTTGATCATAGCGCTGGCCACAGGCGCGTGCAAAGGCACCGCGTGGAGCATGCGCGGCATTGTATAGTCATCCGTATATTTGGCTGTGCCGGTAACCTTGGCATGGGCATCGTTGCGAAAGGCTGGCTTCATAATGCTATCCTCATCATAAATTCATCAGTTCCAAGACCCGGTTGCGGGTCATATCTTCAAGCTGTTGATACTTGATCTTTCCGGGCTGAACAAAGGCCTGATATATAGATGTAAAAAGCGTCTCCACTCCGGGAATGCCATTGGGCACCTTGCTCAGATCATCCTGATAGCGGTCTTTGTCAATAGAGGTGAAGGCGCAGTGATCGCTGGCCAGGATATCGAAAACTCCGTCTTGCAAGAGCTCCACCATCAACCCTCTGGATTGCTCACTTCTAAAGGGCGGTGTGCAAAGCAAACGATGTGCATGTGGAGCCAGCAAATCTTCCTCATTATGCAAAAGATAATGAGGCGCAGTTTCACAACTGATCCCATCAAAGTGCGCCTTTGCCTCCCGGATCAGTAGAGCGGACTTGGGGCTCGAAACATGCACGATGTGCACGGGGTATTGATGCTTGATCGCGAGATCCAGAACTCGCTCCACGGCAATCAGTTCGGCCAGTTCAGGACGCCTTCTGGCGTGATCGATGGGATGACGAAAGGGATGTTGCGCGCTATGCTCCCGGATGCAGGCATCATCCTCGCAATGCACCAGAATCCTGGGCTTGTGACTGCTCAAATCCTTCATCCAGCGTTCAATTTCATCATAAGATCGATATAGTCCGGCTTCACGATAGGTGGTATAAAACTTGAGATCAATCCCCTTTCCCAAGAGTGGGATCACGTCTTCCACCGTGTCTGTGACCGGCGTGAGATGCCAGCAGATGGGATAGGGAAAGGCTTTTGCGGCAGCTTCCCGCATCTGGTCAAGGTGCGTTGCCAAAGGTCTGCCCTGCTGCTGCGTGACAAAGGCTCCGATGCCTGCCAAGGAGGATTGGCAGGATCCGGTTCACGCTCGGTCAGGCGCGCCAGATCACTGAAGCCATCACGCAGCGTGTAAGCGCCGATGCTTTCACCCACATGAACGTGGAAATCCAGATAGCCCATGTCAATCGGCAAAAGAGACCGCCTGTATGTCCTTGAGGCCATGCCCGGTGAGCATCAGCACTGTGGTCGCTTTTTCCTTGATCCAGGCTTGTTCTTTGGCTCGGTAATAGGCAGCCAGAGTTGCCGCGCTGGATGGTTCGCAGAAAATCCCGCTACGCTCTGCGAGCAGCTTTTGGGCTGAAAGGATCTCGCTTTCGGATACCCGGATGCCCATGCCACCGCATTCTTTGAGCGCGGCATAGGCCAGATGCGCAGCAGATGGGGTCTTCACCGAGATCGAATCAGCCACAGTCGCAGGATTATCAGCATCCCGGTAATATCCTGTTTCCAGATAGGAGCTGATGGCGTCTGAACTCTCGGCTTGCACTGCCACCAGAATGGGCAGCTTTTCGGTCAGTCCCGCTGCCCTCAGATCGCTGAAAGCCTTGTGCATACCGGCCAGGATCACCCCGTCTCCGGTGGGCACAAAGATGTAGTCCGGAACTTTTTTTGAGTTGGATGAAGAGCTCCAGGCCTGCTGTCTTTTTGCCTTCGATGGTGTAGGGATGATAGGCGGTATTGCGGTTCAGACATTCACGCGTGGCAGAATACTCCAATGCTTGAGCAAAAGCATCATCGTAAGTGCCATCCACTTTATGCAGTTCCGCTCCGTGAATCCGGATTTGCACCAGCTTGGCAATGGGCGCTTTGGCAGGAGTAAAGATCACTGCTCTGATGCCCGCTGAGGCACAGATGGCAGCCAAAGATGAAGCGGCATTACCGGTAGAGGCCGCCACTATCTCTCTGATGCCCAGGCGTTTGGCCTCTGCTACCACAAGATGGGAAGCACGATCTTTGAAAGACCCGCTGGGGTTCACTCCGTCAAACTTCAGATACAGCGGTTCTGCCACCAGGTTAGCGCACTCGATCAGAGGCGTGTAACCCACCGGCAGATTGGGATAATGCTCTTTTGCCACCGGGGAAAAGAGTTCACACAGTTCTTCCATCTTTTGCTGCTCGCAAGCTTCGGGAAAAGCTGAAAGATACTCATCCCAGGCCCGTCTGATGCCTTCATAATCAAAGACCGCTTCCAGTATCCCTTTCAGAGGCATGCCCGGATGGTAGTCTCGACTGCACACATCACAGAGATAGCGCAATTGACCAGGCTCAAATTCCTTGCCGCATTGAGTGCAGCGTAGCGCGTTCAGATAGGTCATGACTGCAACTGATGGATCAAAGCCGCGTAAAAGGCAGCAGCTTCATTGAGGTGTTCGATTGGCGTTGCTTCATTGGGCGCGTGGGCATACACTTCGTTGCCCGGTCCCAAGCCAATGCAGGGAATCCCGTGCATACCGGCAATCGCCACGCCATTGGTTGAGAAAGTCCATTTATCCACCTTAGCCGGGCGTCCCAGACTCTTCGCGTAAGCTTCTTCGGCAGCCTTTACCCAGGGTGAATCAGCCGCTGTGACCCAGGTGGGATAATACTTTTGGGTAGGATAGACCAGGCCGGTGAAGGCCGCTTCGTTATAGGTTAGCACTTCGATTTCCGCGTCCGGCTGACCGGCCAACGCGCAAGCTTCTTTCACTTCGGCCACTGCGCTGTCCAGAGTCTCGCCCCAAGTGAGTCGGCGATCCAGATGGATTCTGGCACTATCCGGCACAGCGCATTGGGAAGGCCCCGTGAAATAGACTTCGGTTACGCAGACGCTGCCTTTGCCCAAAAAGTCATCCGTATGCAGTCTTTCGTGCAGTTTCTCGATCTCCAGAGCGATGCGGGATATCTTGTAGATGGCGTTATCCCCACGTTCGGGAGCCGAACCGTGACAGGAAAGGCCTTTCACGTGCACCTGCATCTCCATGCGTCCACGATGCCCACGGTAGATGTTTCATATTGGTAGGCTCTGTGATCACCACCATTTCGGGCACAATCTTGTCTTCCTTGATGATGTATTGCCAGCAGAGGCCATCGCAATCTTCTTCCATCACAGTTCCGGTGAAGTAAAGCGTAAAGCCATCCTGCAAGCCCAAGTCCTTGATGATGCGTCCGGCCGTCACCATTGAGGCCATGCCGCCTTCCTGATCCACCGTTCCGCGTCCCCACACCTTGCCATCCTTGACATGAGCATCGAAGGGGTCAAAATCCCAGAGCGATTTGTCGCCGGGATACACTGTATCAATATGCGCGTCAAAGGCTATCACCCTGGGGCCGTTGCCGATGCGCCCAATCACATTGCCCAAAGGATCGATGGTCACTTCATCAAATCCGGCTGCTTCCATCTCTTTTTTGATGCAGAGAATCACGCCCTCTTCCTTTGTGCTAAAGGAAGGGATGCGCACCATATCCATCAGAAAGCGCACAGTCTCGCTTTCATAAGCCTTTGCTTTTGCTAAAATCTCGCTATACATTATTTCTCCTTTGCCCGGCTGGATGGCCGGACTAAGCATATTTATCCCTGTTCCTTAGAACCTTTCCCACAAGGCAGCAGCAAGAGCTCTGCTTTCCGCTCTCAGTTCGGCTTCATCCAGGTTCAAGAGCAATTCGCCATCCCACATCAGAATATCTCCACGGCAGACAGTCGCGTCCACTCTGGCCTGGGAAATACCATAGATCAGATGACCCAGCCAGGTGTCCGCGTTAAGAGGAGTATGAGGATCATAATCCACCAGGATAAAATCTGCCACAGCGCCTTCGGTGATGGTGCCATGGCCTGTGCCCCAATACTTTTGCGCGATGGCCGGATTGCCATAGACCAAAGTGGAGGCGATCTCCATGAATCCCGCAGAGGGGTTATTTTGTTTCAGATGCTGTGCCCAGAGGCCTACCCGCAGTTCTTCCAGCATGTTCACCGTCATGGCATCCGTGCCCAAGCCTACTGTTACACCCAGCTCGCTCATTTTGCACACATCTGCGATGCCCACAGCGTTATTGAGGTTGGATTGCGGATTGGTCACGATCGCCGCGCCCAGTTCCGAAACCATCATCATCTCTTTGGGATTCAGATATACTCCGTGCGCCAGGATGCTTAGTGCATTGATCAGGCCGTGATCTTTCAGGCGTTCCACCACCCTTTTACCATAGTGCTCGATGTTATACTTCTGATCGCTCTCCGCTTCCGCGACATGGATATGGGTGCCACATCCGGTTTCTTGCACGGCCAGAGCGATCTTATCCAGGCTATCATCACCCAGGGTAAAGGCCGCGTGCATGCCAAAGAGCGCTTTCAATTGCTCGTCGTTGCCCCCGGCAAAGCTCTGCACAAAATGCAGGTTTTCGGCAATGCCTTCGTCCCGTCTGTCCAACCCATCCCGATCCGACACTTCATAGCAAAGGCTGGCGCGCAGGCCGGTATCCTTCACTGCCTGAGCGATTTCCTTCAGCGAACCGGTGATCGCAAAAGGGGGAGGCATGATGGTCGATAATCGTGGTGCAACCCTTGCGGATGGCACCAATGGCGGATATCGCGGCGCTGACATAGGTATCTCGCAAAGCCAGCTTCTTGTCCAAACGCCACCAAAGGTTGTTTAGCACTTCATTAAAGTCCTTGGACGGAGCGGCCTTGCCCAGCCCGGTTACCAAGGTGGAATAAAAGTGATGATGCGCGTTGATCAAGCCCGGAAGCAATATCTTCCCTTCCGCGTCGATGTGTTCGCACTGCTCGTTCGCGAGCTCTGCAAACGGAGCTATCCTCTGAATCCGGCCAGCCTCGATCAAGAGAGCCATATCTTCCAGATAGGGCTGTTCAGCGCTGAAGCTGAGGATCCTGGCGTTGTGTACAATATATCTATCCATTTTTCCTTCCTTTCAATGTAATTGGGGAATCAAGACTAAAACAAACTGCTTTTTTGTCAATCAGTTATTTGACATGCGCGTTTTCAGGCATTGGCTTTGGGGATATGAGCCACGCGAATCACTGTTCTCTGTTCTCTGTTCTCTGTTCACTCTTCAATTCACCGATCCCGCTGTTAGAAGTCAAAGCGTCCGAAGATATCGGCTCCGAACAGGCTTATCGTAAAGCCGGAGATTATCGGCATTTATCTAAAACTTACAAACGCTTTCAACTCCTAAAATGGA